>JBQCJB010000637.1:0-2291 GCA_051953155.1 Aureliella sp.
GTAGCCTTTGTGGTGCGCGACGAATCGCGCGAGCTGAACACGCCTTCGGCCGACTGGCAGATGATGCAGAACATCGCCGCGGCCAGCGAACTGGCCGGCGGACGCTTGATCAATCCCGACGGGCTCGGCGAAGCGCTCCAGTGGCTGCGCAAGCGCCAAGCCGAATCGCGCGTCACCACGCTCGAAAAGCGGCGACTCGGTGACGGCCTCTGGGACTCCTGGCTCTATTTCGCTCTCTTCTGCGGAATCATGAGCCTCGAGTGGGCCTTCCGCAAACGCTGGCAGATGCCGTAGCAGGCTTCAGGCGTCAGGCGTCAGGCTTTCTGTAACCCGACGCGTAAGCGAGGGACGAACCTGCCACAGCGCTTGACATGTCCATGCTTCTGAAGACCCCTCACCCCCGGCCCCTCTCCCCGAAGCGGGCAATAGTGTTCGGCACGGGATTTGCGCTAGGGTCTGACAGCATTTTAGGGCAGTCAGAATGGCACAGAAACCGACCCAACGCAAAAGAGCGGTGCGAGATAAGCCGGACGCGCACGGCGCTGAGGAGGCTGCAGCGCGGCGAGTGCGTGCGGTGAAGATGATCAAGCCGCTGCGGAAGATGCTCAAGCAGATTCATCACGCGGGAGCCGAGCGCGACCGTGCGGGGAATCGGAAGTTTTTCTATGACGACTATTTGTCATTGTTGCTGCTGTACTTTGTCAATCCGTCGCTCGACACTTTGCGCGCGGTGCAGAATGCGTCCAACTGGGAAAAGGTGCGAAAGCGGCTTGGGATTCGACGGGTTTCGCTGGGGTCGCTCAGTGAGTCCGCACGGGTATTCGATGCCGCACTGTTGCGGCCGCTCTTGAAAGAACTGGCCCAGCTAGCCCGCCCGCACTTCAAGGGACGCGAGGCTGAGGCCTTAGCCAATTTGACGGCCGTCGATGGGTCGGTGTTCGCGGCTTTGCCACGGATGGCCTGGGCCCTGTGGATGGACGCGGAGCATCGCGGCGTGAAGCTCCATTTGCAGTTTCACGCTTGTCAGGGGGTGCCGGGCGACGCGGTGCTGACGCCAGCTGCGTGCTCAGAGCCCGCTGCGTTGGCATCGATGCTCGAGCCTGGCCGGCTCTACGTCTGCGACCGCGGGTATGCCAGTTTCGAGCTCTTTCGCCGCATTCTCGACGCTGGTTCGTCGCTGATTGTGCGAGTTAAGGACGACATCGCGGTAAACGTACAAGAGGAGCGACCGATCAGCGCTGCGGCTGCCCAGGCGGGCGTAGTGCGCGACGTTATCCTCAAGCGTCTGGGAACCTCGCATCACAAAGACGTCGTTGGCCGGCCCATGCGCTTGGTGGTCGTAAAGGTCCTGCAGCGCAACGGCCAATACAGCGAAATCTGGCTGGTGACTGATCGTCTCGACCTGGATGCCGATTTGATCGCGATCGCTTATCGCTACCGCTGGTCAGTCGAGCTGTTTTTCCGCTGGCTCAAGTGCGTACTGGGGGCTAAGCATTTGATCTCCGACAGCCCAAACGGCGTGGCGATGCAGATGTATGCGGCAATCATCGTCAGCCTACTTATAGCGATTCGCACTGGCTCCAAGCCGACCAAGCGCACCTTCGAAACCATTCAGTTCTACTTGATGGGTTGGGTTAGCGACGAGGAGTTCGCTGCTCACTTAGCTCAGCTGGCCAAGGCGAAAAAAACTTGCGCCTAGTCTTCCCACCCGTGCTTCATTCTCGCGGCTGTGGCCCTTGACGCTGCGCACTTGCCAAGGCGAAAATCCGGCGCGCAGCACGCCTCCTCTGCCCGATCCGAGCCCTCCCCCTCCCAGACACTCCAACTCATATACCGTGCCGAACACTATTGCGAAGCGGGGCGAGGGGGAGACAGGAAATGAGTTGCCCTCGCCCTATACCATTCTTTTCTCCCCTCGTCCCGTTCCGGGGTGACGGGTTTTCAGAAGCATAATTTGGCAAGCCGCTGAGGCGAGTTCGTCCCTCGCTTACGCGTCGGGTTACAAGAAGAGCACAAGCGAGCCTATCGCTGAAACGCACCCGCTTTGGTGTAGACGTCGACGATGAGCGGCACGGTGCTGACGGCTCCGATCATCGCGAGCGTTCGCCCTATTGTTCCGCGCCGCCGGCGGCTGATGCGGCGGGCGACGACCAGACCGATGCCAAAGCCGAGGGCTGCTTGCGTCGCTGCGATTAACTCGACTTCGGGCAGCGCGAGTGGAATGGGTTCATTCAACTTCACTTGGAAAGCTCCTTCGGTGCTTAAGCTCTGCCGCGTTGCTTGCGTCGCTC
>JBQCJB010000638.1:0-2432 GCA_051953155.1 Aureliella sp.
GGCGGATCGAGCAAGCGGATGCAAGCCGGCAGTCCGTTCAACGCACGGAAGATGCCTTCGAAGTCCTTCTGCTGGTAAGGCAGCAGTTGAGCCAGGGCGGCCTTGCGATCTTCTTCCGACTCGGCCAGGATCATTTGGCGAACGGCCACGATCCGCTCGCCTTCGAAGAACATGTGCTCGGTGCGGCACAGGCCGATACCTTCGGCGCCGAAGGCGACCGCATTGGCAACCTGGTCGGGCTGGTCGGCGTTGGTGCGGATGCCCAGCTTGCGGTACTTGTCGGCCAGCTTCATCAGGTGGCTGTAGTACTGATAAACCTTGCTGTCGGCCGGCTTCATCGTCTTGCTGACCAGCACTTGCTTCAGTTCGCTGTCGGCGGTCGCGATTAGCCCTTGGAAGACTTCACCGGTCGAGCCGTTGATGCTGATGAAATCGCCTTCCTTCAGCGTGACGCCTTTGCACTTGAGCGTCTTCTTGTGGTAATCGATTTCGATGTCGCCGGCACCGGCCACGCAGACCTTGCCCATCTGGCGAGCGACCAGAGCTGCGTGGCTCGAAACACCACCGCGGCATGTGAGAATACCGGTCGAGGCGATCATACCTCGCAAGTCTTCGGGGCTGGTCTCGATACGGGCCAGCACGACGCTCTCACCGCGAGCGGCCAGTTCCTCGGCCTTGGCGGCCGTGAAGACAACCGAACCGGTCGCGGCGCCGGGACCGGCAGCCAGACCGACGGCCATCAAACGTCCTTCTTTGCGAGCCTTCTCGTATGCTTCGTGATCGAAGATCGGTTGCAGCAGTTGGTTGAGGGCCTCGGGATCGCCCGATTCGATGGCGCGTTCGGGCGACATCAGCTTCTCTTTGACCATGTCGTGCGCAATCTTTACGTAGGCCAGCGCGGTCCGCTTGCCGTTGCGCGTTTGAAGCATGTACAGCTTCTTCTTCTCGATCGTGAATTCGAAGTCCTGGACGTCGCCGAAGTTCTTCTCGAGGATTTTGCGGACGTCGACCAGTTCCTTAAACGCGGCGCCGATCGTCTTGTCCTTGGCCATTTCGGCGATTTCCAGCGGCGTTCGGACGCCGGCGACGACGTCTTCGCCTTGGGCGTTAACCAGGTATTCGCCGTAGAACACGTTCTCGCCGGTGGCAGGGTCACGCGTGAAGGCGACACCCGTCGCGCAGTCGTCGCCCATGTTGCCGAAGACCATGCTCTGCACGTTGACGGCGGTGCCCCACTCGTCCGGAATGCGGTACTTCTGACGATAGAGAATGGCCCGTTCGTTCATCCACGAACCGAAGACAGCGCTGATTGCGCCTTCGAGCTGCTTCATCGGATCGGTCGGGAATTGCTTGCCGGTGCGATCCTTGATCAGCTTCTTGAACCGGGCGACCAGGTCCTGCAGGTGCTCTTCGGTCAGGTCGACGTCGACCGACACGCCCGCTTCCTTCTTCAGCTGGTCCATGACTTCTTCAAACGGCTCGTGCTCGTTTTCGTGGCGCTTCTGCACGCCCATCACGACGTCGCCGTACATTTGCAGGAAGCGGCGATAGGAATCCCAAGCGAAACGTCCGTTGCCGGTGGCTTTCTTGAGGCCTTCGGTCGTCTCGTCGTTCAGTCCGAGGTTGAGAATCGTGTCCATCATGCCGGGCATCGAATCGCGAGCGCCCGAGCGCACCGAAACCAACAGCGGATTCTTCGGGTCGCCGAACTTCTTGCCGGTCTCTTTTTCCATCCACGAGACCGCCTTGGCCAGTTCGCCCAGCAGCCCTTCGGGATACTTCTTGCCGTTCTGGTAGTAGTGGACGCAGACTTCGGTCGTAATCGTGAAGCCCGGAGGAACCGGAAGGCCGATCTTGGTCATGGCCGCCAAATTCGCCCCTTTACCACCCAGCAGAGCCTTCATGTCCCCCGCGCCGTCGGTCTTGGACTTGCCGAAGTAGTAAATCATCTTGTTTGACTTGGCCATAACGTTCGTTTGCACCTCCGAGTAAAGTTGCCGAGGAGTTGCCGCAACTCCATAAAACCTATTGACTTCGGGCTATAAAATAGGCTGGCGAGTGTAATGAGGACATAGCAAATCGTCAATTGGGCGAGGGAGCATCTGTGACCGCTAACAGCGGACTTTTCCAGACATTTCGCGATGTAGGGGTTTTGATCGTCGGGCACGGCACACGCGATCCGGCCGGCCAGTCCCAAATGCGTGCGTTGGCTTGCCAGACAGCCGGTCAGCTGTTGCCGCTGACGACCGAATTGGGATTCCTCGAGCTCGCATCGCCGACGATCGAGGAAGGGGTTGCCAGGCTGGCTGCGCAAGGCGTGCGGCGGTTGGTGACCGTGCCGGTCCTCTTGTTCCGCGCCGGCCACGCCGACCGAGATATTCCCGATGCGGTCGCCGCCGCGGCCGCTGCCCATGGGTTGGAGGTTCTCGACC
>JBQCJB010000639.1:0-2542 GCA_051953155.1 Aureliella sp.
AGCTCCTCGCGATACTTCCAGATCTTGTCGTACTCTTCTTGAAGGTCGGCGCGGGATTCAGCGACTTCATCGTCGTATTGCTGGCCGGAACCGCGCTCGCGTTGCCGGAGCAAGCGATGCAAGTCGACTCGGCGACCGGTGACTTCGCGAAAGACCTCGCAAATGTCCGAAACGATCGAACGCAGCAGCGGCAGCATCGCATTGGCTTCTGCCACCGTGTAGCGTTTGACCGTCGTCGGTGATCGGAGGTTGTCTTTCATGTCCCTGCCAGCCGCCAGATTACTGAACCACTATCAATTCCACTATCAACTTCTACGCCGCGCCCACTCCAGTCGTTCGTTCCGAAATCGCTCGCTATTGTGACTATGTAGAATAATCGAGCAACCGCCGGAAGATAGAAAAATCCCCCTCGGCGCCGGCTCGCGGACCGGACTGCGACTATTCGAGCATTGCCAAATCCGTATGATTTCGGACGCACCGGGACGCTTCGAGGTTGCCTCGGAGCGACCAACTTTTTCGGATTTTCTTTCTCGCTTGCTTCGCCTTTGTGCACGCATCGGACCATAACCGCCATGCAAACAGTTCTGGTAACGGGCTACGGCGGGTTTTTGGGAGCGGCGATTGCGCGAAAATTGCTCGGTGCCGGTTATAAGGTGCGGGGACTTGCGCGGCAGGCCTATCCCGATCTGGCCGCCCTCGGCGTCGAAACCGTTCGTGGCGATATCAGCGATCAGCGGGCGCTCGCGGCTGCTCTGGCTGGTTGCCAGGCGGTCATCCACACCGCCGCCCTGGCTGGTGTATGGGGGCAGTGGCAGCGCTACTATCAAGTCAATACGCTCGCAACGCGGCAGCTGCTCGAGACGGCGGTCGATGCGAATTGCCGCACTGTGGTCTTCACCAGCAGCCCGAGCGTTACCTTTGCTGCCACCGACCAATCGGGCATCGACGAATCGGCACCCTATCCCACGCGCTGGCTATGCGCCTATCCGCACACCAAAGCGTTAGCCGAGCAGGCCGTGCTCGCAGCGGGCTTGGCCGGAGAGCTCCGAACATGTGCTCTGCGGCCCCACTTAATTTGGGGTAACGGAGATCCACATCTGATGCCCCGCGTGGTTCGGCGTGCCAAGGCTGGCAAGCTGCGAAGAGTGGGACTCGGGACCAATCGCATCGACGTCGTGCACGTCGATAACGCAGCCAATGCTCACGTGCTGGCGCTCGAGCGGCTGTTGGCCGGCGATGCCGCGGTCAATGGACAAGCTTTTTTCGTCACCGATGGCCGGCCCTTGGAGTGCTGGGACTGGATTTCCAAGATCCTGCGCGCTGCCGGTGTCGACGTGCCACAAAGATCGATCAGCTACAAGGCTGCGTACCGCTTGGGAGGCGTTCTGGAAACGATTTACCGACTGGCCGGCATCGCGGCCGAACCGCCGATGACCCGCTTCGTTGCAGCCCAGCTCGCCCTGGATCATTACTTTTCGATCGACAAAGCCCGCCGGTTGCTGAATTACCAGCCAGCCGACGATCTGGAGCGTCGTCTGGCCGAGTGCGAACCGTGGCTTCGTCGATTGTGAACCGGACCAGAGCTTGCCCTGGGGCGTGGCACTCAGAGCTTGCAACTTGGCTTGTACAGTTTGCGACCCAGCACGGCTTGGAAGCCGGTCCATGTGCTGTCAGAGTTGCGGTCGGCGCGGATTACTTCGGTCGCTGCGTTGACCTTGGCGTCGAGATCGTCCAGGTAATGCAGCACGATGGCCTCGAGTGTCATCGGCACTTTCGGGCTACCATGCTCGAGGTAGCCATGGTGGCTGACGATCATGTGTCCCAGTCGCCAGAGGAGCTCGGGCGGGATCGGTCCTTCGGGCGAACTGGCCAACCGATCGGCGCGGCGTTCCAATTCCACCACGCCTTGCACCAGATGGCCGATCAACTGGCCCGGATCGGAATACGTCAGTTCGCCGTCGAAGCTCAATTCATCGAGCTTGCCCAGGTCGTGCAGAAAGACGCCCATCAACAGGATCTCGGCATCGAGCTGGGGATAGGCCGGCGCGACGGCTGTGGCCAACCGCATGAGGTCGACCAGGTGCCGCAGCAAGCCTCCTTCGTAAGCGTGGTGCGTCTTGATGCCTGCCGGGGCTCGACGAAGCCGTTCGGCTAGCTGCGCATCCAGCAAATAGACTTCCGCCAGACGCCGCAGGTCAGGATTGGTAAAGCCACGCAGCCGGGCGACCAGTTCGTCCCAATTGCGAGCCACCTCGCGCGGATCATTGGCGCAGAAGTCTTCGTTGTTGACAGCTTCCGCGGGTACGTTTTCAAAGTCCTGGACAATGATCTGCATATTGCCGTTATGCAGTTGGGCGGTGCCGATGACGCGTAAAAAATCTCCCCGCTGGAACGATTCGTAAACCGCCTGGGTCGCGTTCCAGCGCAGACCGCTGATCTGTCCCGAGCGGTCGTTCAGTTGCAGCAGGATATAGTCGTTGCCTTGCCGGTTGGCTCGCAGCTGCTTGTCGGCCACGCGATAGATCTCGTCGATGGCATCGCG
>JBQCJB010000640.1:0-2314 GCA_051953155.1 Aureliella sp.
ATCCCGGCCACACGCAAGGATACGTACATGAGAAAGAGCCGCAGAGCCCACTTTTCAAGAGCCACGCCGGCTATCCGCCGCGGCTCGCTGAGCCGTCCGTAGATGCGGTAGATCCCGTGATGCTGGGCCGCGAAGTGCCACGCATTCCACAGATAGTCGATCGCTAATAAGCACGTGAGTGTTCCGGTTGCGGCGCGCACGCCGGCGCACACCGCTACGATCACCGCAGCGATGCCCAGGAACATCCCGCGCCGCTCGCTGAGCCGTTGGCGATCCAACAAAACGATCGCCAATGTGATCCAGCGATGCGGAGTGGTAATGAAGTAGACCTGCCAAAACTCCACGCCGGCGCGGCCGTCGAAGCCCTCGCCGACTTGAGCCAGCACGAGCAGCGGCCACGCAATATTGGCCAGGCAGAAGGCATCAAACCACGGCCCGACTAACCAGCCACGCTGCGCTACGGCCGGCTGGTCTGGCAAGGGTCCCGCTGCCTGTCCGATGCTGGCCGACGCTGCGACCTCCGACGACGTCACTGCAGACGCTATCGCTGCAGAAGCCGTCGTCGGCTGGGCGTCGAGAGCTATAGATCGTCGGCTAGCGGCGCTGGAGTGCAAAGTCGATCTCATTGAGCGACTTGGCCTCGACTTTCGCCGTCAGCGGAGAATTGGTCGGGTCGGAATAGATCAAGGGGATCCGATCCGCCTTGGGTACAGTGGCCACCGCCCCGTCCTCCTTGGAAGCGCCGGCGTCACTGTCGACGTTCGTTTCGGGCTCGTCAAAGACGGTTTGGTTGATGATGACCCGAAATTCGCCTGACATCGAGCCATCTCCGGGCTCGAAGGTGGTAAGGGTGTAGGCGCCGGACTGATCGATCATTCCACCAGCCGCTTTGCCGCGTTGATCGCCGATCGGAACGAAAGCGATCGCTCCGCCTCCGCTCATCGGCTTGCCAGCAAACGACACCTTGCCTTGGACTGGATAGACTTCGATCCGGTCGCCGCTCGTGCAGCCGCTTCCAACCAGGACCGTCAGTCCGACCAGGGCCCATATGGAATATAGATTTTTAAATCGCATTTGCTTTAATTTATAAATGTTGATAGTTGTTAGAACTTGAATGTCATAAGGCGAGCCAAAGGGTGCGGCTCAGAATTCGCTAAGGATCTCACCGCCACCGCGGCTGCCCAACCCAGTCCAGACTGGCAAGCTGATGCTTTCAGAAAAGAAGTGGACGCTGCCGTCGGCCATGCATCCTTGGACGCCGCCGACGTGATAGCTGCGGGCAGCGGAGTACATTTCCGTATAGGGACTTCCGATCTGGACGCACGGCATTCCGTCGCCCGGGGCATTGCGGCAACCCCAGATGCCGTCTGGCACGGCGCTGTTCGGGCCGGTTTTCGTGCTGAAGATATTGGCCCCCATGACCCCGTACGCCCAGGTCCCGCGGGTGTCCTCGGTGATGCGCGCATCATCTCCTGAACGGGCAGCCGATCGATACCTCAGCTCGCTCAACGCCAACGTGTTGGAGGTTCCGTCGGTGGCATCGCGCAAGCTGAATTTCGAGTTGTTGCCGAACAGGCCGCCGACCGCCGAATTATCCGTGTAGTTCGTGCCGTATCCTCCTTTGCCGTAGCAGGCGGCGTAGTTTCCGCGGCCCAGATGCTCCATACCGGTTCCATTGGCGAACTGCTGTTCAACGTAGGGGTGGCTCGGACAGTCCATGAACGCCATGTGTTGGCTTCCGACCGTGATGCCCCGGCTGGTGTAAACACCATTGCCGAACCAATCGACGACTTCCGGTCTTTCCCGAGCGATGGTTAAAAAGCCCTCGTAGTGCGCGGGCTGTTCGAGTTGGGGCAACAGCAGGCAACTCCACGGGCCGCCAATCGCTGGCGTACCGCTGCCGTTGGCGCCATTGGGATTGGGTTGCCTCGGATTGATCGTTCCAGGAGGGAAGACACGGAAAGCGCTTTCATAATTGTGCAAAGCCAATCCCAGCTGTTTGAGATTGTTCGAGCACTGCATGCGCCGAGCCGCTTCACGGGCGGCTTGAACCGCCGGCAATAGCAAGCCCACCAGGATGCCGATGATGGCGATGACCACCAACAACTCGACCAGCGTAAAACCCGATCCGGCACGCCAGCGCTTGCTCAGTCACCCGACTCCCGGTAATGCGAAGAATGCGTACGACGGCCGATACATGGACGTCCGGTAAACGACCCGAGCGGTCGTGCAGCCGGTCGTCACATCGCGACCCCGATTGGCGACGCTCAGGATTAAAGCAAACGCTGGTTAGAATTCAGTGAATGGCGTCGAA
>JBQCJB010000641.1:0-7711 GCA_051953155.1 Aureliella sp.
AGAAGGCCATCGGGTTTGCCTACAGCTTCCTCGGCGTCCGCATCCAGTGTGCCCAGTGCCACAAGCACCCATTTGACCAATGGACCAAGGCCGACTTCGAGAACTTCGAACGCCTGTTCAACGGCATCCAGGGAAACCAGAACTCGCTGGCCAGCGACGCCAAGAAGCAGTTTACTTCCATGGTTAGCAGTCTGGGCGTGGACACGAGTTTGAAGGGCAATCAGCTGCGCCGCGAATTGGCCCAGAAACTTCAGGCCGGCGAAACGATCCCCTTCCCCGAGTTGCTGGTCAACTCACGTGCGGGACAAACTCGCAACAAGGCTCAAGGCAAGGGCAAAGGCAAAACCGAACCGAAAGCGGCGCAGGCGCGGCTGTTGGGAGGCGACTGGATCGACCTGGACGAAGCCGACATCCGCGGCAAGCTGATGGATTGGCTGCGTTCGCCGGAGAACCCCTACTTCGCCAAAGCGCTCGTCAACCGCGTCTGGGCGCACTACTTTTCGGTCGGCCTGGTCAATCCCTCGGACGATTTGAACCTGGCCAATGCGCCGAGCAATGCGCCGCTGTTCGATTACTTGGCCGAAGGCTTCATCGAGCACGATTTCGATCTGAAGTGGCTCCACCGGGAGATTCTCAACAGCCAGGCTTATCAGCGGAGTTGGATCACCAACGAAACCAATCGCCTCGACAAACGCAATTTCAGCCACAGCTTGCTGCGGCGCTTGCCTGCGGAGGCTGCACACGATGCGGTGCTGATGGCGCTTTCGGACGACAAACGAGCTGAAGAGATCGTTCGCGCCGGCAGTTCGCGAGCTTTGACCGTCGGCGGCGCCAGTGCCCAGGTCCGTGGGGGCGATACGAACTATGCGTTAACGGTGTTCGGGCGTAGCGTCCGCGAGACCAATTGCGATTGCGACCGGTCGAGCGAACCGAGCTTGTTGCAGACCGTTTTCCTGCTGAATGACTCGGCTGTGCAAAACTGGTTGAGCGACTCCAAGCAAGGCTGGGTCGCGGCGATTGCGAAGGAGCACGGTTGGTCGGTCAAGCAGCGACCGGGCAAGAACGACGCCGCTGACGGTGATGCGGCCGAACGCTTTGCCAAGACGCGGGCCGGTCTCGAGAAGCAGGTTGCCAAGCTAGGCCAGCGCATCCAGGACGCCACCGAGGCGGGCGACAAGAAGACCGCCAAGGAACTCAAGACGCGTCGCGCTGCCCTGCAGGATCAATTGGCTCGCGCTGCCGAGCGCGCCAAAGCCATGCAGCGGCGCAGCGGGTCCGCCGATGACCGAGAAACGCCGGAAGCGTCCAAGGACAGCTCGCTCGCCAGCCAAGCATCGGGCAAGAGCCAAGCGACCCACACGGGCTCGGGCATGACCGCCGAGCAAGCGCGGCAGATTACGGAACAAGCCTACCTGCGATCACTCAGCCGACTGCCGAACTCGGATGAAATGAATATCGCCGTCAACTTCCTGCGTTCGGAGCAGGACCCTGCGACGGCGGTAGAAAGCCTGATCTGGGGTATCGTGAACACGAAAGAGTTCATCTTGAACCACTAACCGACGTCTTGAACCACTACCGACGTCCGGGCGGCGATCCATGGGGCGCCGCTCCGACCGACCAGAACAAACCTGCGTACATTCCATAACGACGAAAAAAGACCATTTCCCAAACGGGGATCGAATGATGAGACTGCACCGCAACTGTGAAGGCACCGTGCGTCGGGATTTCTTGCGAATCGGCGCGCTCTCGGCGACCAGCTTTACGCTGGCCGGTTACCTGCGAGCCGAAGAAGCGGGGCAACTCGGCGAGCGCCGCGCCCAGGCCGGCATCTTTATCGATCTTAACGGCGGGCCTTCGCATATCGACTCGTTCGACCTCAAACCCGACGCCCCCAGCGAGATTCGCGGCAAGTTCAAGCCGATCGATACCAACGTGCCCGGCGTCCAGATCTGCGAGCACTTGCCCAAGTTGGCTGCGTGTGCGGACAAGTATGCGATCCTACGCGGCGTCAGCCACACGCTGGCCGCCCACCGCTTGGGAAGCGAATATGTCAATACCGGCTCGCGCCCCTTGGCCTCGCTCGAGTATCCCAGCTACGGCGCCGTGGTCAGCAAGGAGCTGCAAGCCCCATCGGACATTCCTCCGTTTGTCGCGATTCCCCGCGGCAACCAGCGAGCAGGCTTCCTCGGCATCCAATACGCGCCGCTGAACACGGGCAGCATCCCGTCGGCCAACCAGGCCTACAGCGTGCGCGGCATCTCGCTCGGTTCTGGTGTGACAGTCGATCAAATCGAGCGGCGTCATGGCTTGCTGCACGATCTGGATCGCACCTTCCGCGGGTTGGAAGAGGATAACCAACTGGTCACCGGTCTGGATCGATTCCAGCAAAAGGCTTTTGCGATGATCACCAGCCCGAAGGCGCGAGCGGCATTCGACATCAGCCGCGAATCGCCTGCATTCGCCAAACAGTTCGCACCGCAGCCGTTCGCGCAAAGCTGCCTGCTGGCGATTCGATTGATCGAGGCTGGCGTGCGGTTCGTCTCGCTGTCGATCGGCGGCTGGGATACGCACACCGACAACTTCACCAAGCTCAGTACCAAGCTGTTGCCGGAGCTCGATGCCGGCCTGTCAGCTCTCTACTGCGGGCTGGAACAGCGCGGTCTGCTGGAGTCGACCGCCGTGCTGACGACCGGAGAATTCGGTCGCACGCCGAAGATCAACCAGCGTTCGGCCGAAGGTGGACGCGATCACTATCCCCGGTGCATGTTCATGTTGGCCGCTGGTGGTCGTTTCCGCGGTGGGCAAGTGATTGGCGCCAGCGACGAGACGGCCTCCGGGCCGGCCAGCGACGCGATCACGCCGGACGATGTGGCCGCTTCGTTCTACCACAATCTCGGCATCGATCCGAAGCAGGAATTCGCCACCGAGACCGGTCGCCCGATCACGCTGGTACGCGACGGCAAGATCATCAACGCTCTGTTCTCCTAGAGACGGCTGGCTCGACTGCGAATCTGCGGTACGATGGCGGTCCGCCCCCGATCCCCGACCAACTCGGTCGGGGGCATGATCGGCGGAAAAGCGGCCCGCCCATCTTTCACGCAGTCGTCAGTTCTCCATGAGCATTTCGTACCCACAGCTGTTCGTTCGTTCGGAAAAAGCCAAAGTTCTGGCTGGTCGCCATCCGTGGGTTTGGGACCAATCGATCATCGAGCCCGCCCTGCCACCGGCTCCGGGCAGTGTCGTCGATCTGGTGCTGGCCGATGGACGTTGGCTGGGCCGCGGCATCTACAATCCGGCCAGCCGCATTCGCGTCCGCGTTTATCAGTGGTCCCCGGAGCAGCCGCTCGACCAGGCGTGGTTCGAGCGGCGTTTGGCGGCTGCGTGTCAGCTTCGCCAGCAGTGGCAAACGCAGCATGGGCCGCTGGATGCCGTGCGGTTGGTTAACAGCGAAGGCGACGGCCTCAGTGGCTTGGTCGTCGAACGCTTTGGCGAGTACGCGGTTGTTCAAGTGACTGCGGCCGCGATGCTCCCCTGGTTGCCGACCATCGCGCGCTGGCTGACCGAGCGCTATTCGCTGGCGGGCGTCTGGCTGCGTGTCGACGAGAAAATGGCCAAGGCGGAAGGCATGCCGGCCGAGGAGCGCATTCTTCTGGGGACGGTTCCCGCCGGTCGGATCACGATCCAAGAGTACGGCGTGCAGCTCTCGCTCGAACTGACCGCAGGCCAGAAGACCGGGTACTATCTCGACCAGCGGACCAATCGGTTGGAAGCGGCGCGGTGGATGCGCGGCCGCATGCTGGACGTGTGTACGTATGCAGGTGGGTTCGCGCTAGCCGCCTGCCGCCATGGACAGCCCGATGAAGTCGTAGCCATCGACGCCAGCGCTCGTGCCCTGGCGGAAGCCGCCGAGAACGCACGGCTAAACTCCGTCGACTCGATTCGGTTTGTGCAGGCCGATTGCTTTGACGAGCTGCAAAGAATGCAGGCAGCCGGCGAGCGTTTCGATTCGATCGTGCTCGATCCGCCGCGACTGGCTGGCAGTCGTGAGCACAAGCCCGCCGCGCTGCGGGCCTACCATCGCCTGAACCTGCTGGCTATTGGCTTGCTCAATCCCGACGGCATCCTGGTGAGCTGCAGTTGCTCTGGCCGGGTCACGCGCGACGAGTTCCTCGGGACGCTCGCCGCGTGCGCGCGCCGCGCGGGACGAGCGATGCAAATCCTCCAGCAGCGCGGAGCCGACTTCGACCATCCCTGGGACGTAGCCTGTCCCGAGAGCGAGTATCTCAAATGCGTGATCGCCCGACTGCCCGCCGCCTAACGCGGAGGTGATTGCTCACGCCAGTGTGAACGAAGGGGGCACCGTTTCCCTTGGACGCGGCGAGGCCGAGCTTTGCTCTCCTATGCGTCGAGCAAAAAAAAATGGTCATGACGTGCCGCTCCATCGTCACATCATGACCATTGTATGTCGCCGAAACGAACGGTCCGTTCGTTTCGTGCTCCCAATCCGTGGTACAGATGTTATCGGATTTCTGCCGCCGCCGAGTCGAATATTTCCGGGTGGTATCCAAATACCACCAGTTGTTCGGAGGCTCGGCGGCAACAGGAGCGGACTGGGATTGATTAGCGAAGCGTCGCAGAGGGCAGCCGGGCAATCACCGGCTCCGAGCCCGAGGGTTCAGCCGACGGCAGAATGTTTCCACTGGGTACAGTCGGGATCGGCTCGGCTGGGGCAGGCTGTGGCGCGACCGGTGCGCGTTGGGCTTCGGCGGGGACGGTCGGGACATCGGCTGGCAGTTCGCTGGCGGTCAGCTCGAACTGCGTGGCTGGCAGCGCAGGACTGCTGGCTACGACTTGCCGCTCGGCAGCTCTCGGCAGGTTGGCAAAGGGTACGCCGGTTGGATAAGCGTTGACGACCGGCAGGCCGCCCTGCACTGCCTGAGGCGCACAGGTTCCGCAGGCTTGGCCGCAGCCGGCCGCATACCGGTTGTAACCGCCGGTGTGCTGCTGGATGTGTTGGCACTGCTGAGCGTTTTGGCAAGGATAAGTCGCCCAAAGGCCGTCGGTGCACCAGGTGCGCATCATCATGCTGGCGACCGGATTGGGCGTTGGACAGCAGCCCGGTCCGCCTTGCGGCCAATACACGGGGACCATGCCGACTTCCGGCGTGTTGGTCAAGACTTCCAGCGGTGCGGGCTGGGTCGATTCGGTGTTGACCCGCACCGGACGCTGCACCAAAGGCTGGTCGAAGCTGGGTTGGGAGTGGGACAGCGACTTGGGATCGCTGGCGTCACTCGGCGACGATTCCAGTCCAAAGAACGGGTCGTTGGGCTGGGAATCAGTGCTCTCGCCAAAGAAGTCGTCGCTAATTTGCGAAGCGACGCGAACTTTCTGCAGGCCGCCGGGCGCAGCGCGATCGAATGAGGTCTGAGCCGCACACGGATGAACGCTGGCGATGCCGGCTACCGCCGCACCGAGCGCAAGGATAGAAAACTTCATGTCTCAGGTACCCTAAAGGTGCGAGCGGGAAAGGAGCCGGACCATCCGTTGGTCCGGCGCTGAATCGCATCAAAAAGGGCACCACGAACGCGTTCCCAAATGCGTGGTAACTTGAACCACATGAACCGCGAGGCTGGTGTCGCGGTGGGCATCGTAGGTGCTCTACCAGAGTGTGCGCGATAGTCGCTGCGCGGCAAGCGAAGGCGAAGAAAATTGTTTTCGACTCGCCGGCCAACTCGCCAGCCGCGCCGGCTGGGCAAACCTGACCGGACGTGCGCAAAACGCATGCACCGCCGAGCACCCGAAGCTTGGAAAACTCTGGCGATTGTGCCGAGCGTGCGCGGGCCCCAAAGGCTCGCTGCGGGGGCACCGCCCACTTTGATGCCAGGCTGGGAACTGGGCGGCGATGCCGCGCCGGCTGGACAGCGTGAGCTCCGCGCGGCGTTCGCGGGCTACTTCGACGCTGCGGCCGGTGGCTCGTTCGGCAAAACCTGTGCGGGCGCGTCGGGCGTCGGAGGCGTCGGCGCCTCCTTGTCCCCAGTCCGGCGAGCTAACAGCAGCACGATGATCACGGCCAGGGCTCCGAGCACGAAGCCACCGATCGCGGTCATCCAGAAGTTGGGACTCGAAGATTGCTTCGCGGGCAAATTGTCGGAAGGGCTCATTTAGCGTCTTGCCTTAAGGGGAATGGATCCTCTCCATTGTACCCGCGAGGCTTGGACGAAGGTGCCATGTGCCGCTAACCGCGTAACGCATCGGTGACGCATTTCCCGCAAATCGAATCAGCGTGTTTCGGCGATTAGAACACGCCGCCACCGCCACCGTTGCCGAAGCCGCCACCGGTGTTGTTGCCTGCGCCCGTGCCACCGGTTGTGCCCGTACCACCTGCCGTCGTTCCACTGACGAAGTTGAAGGTGAAGACCTCACCAATCTGCGAGAAGAAGGGGAATGGTGCCACGCGGACATAGCGGCGATCGGCCGATACGACCCCGGTAGCAAACATGCGAGCCCCCTCGGGGATCGTCTGGATGACGGGCCGATAACCGACTGCGCCTCGGAACGGAAAACCATTGTTGGCCGCGCCCGCAGCCAGCAGCGCCTGCATCGCCGCATACGGGTTGGTCGCATATGTGCCGCCCGTTGACGGAGAACCGGAACTGCTCGACGCGTCGGCGGCGGCCATCTGAGCCAGTACCGAGATGCCCGTGGCCCGCCGCTGCTGGTCGATATGGGCCAGGTCGGTCGCGGCCATCGGTTGCTGACGGTGTCCGTTCTTTACAGCCACGCGCAGCAACGAATCGCGTTCGTTTATCTCGACTTGCTGTACGATGCTTCGCTGGTCTGGGGTGCCATAGTCGGTTAGCACCTCGACCGTGGCTTTGCCTCCCGAGACTTTTCCAAAGATCCGCCGCACGAGGATATCGTATTCGCCGGCGTAACCTTGCGGGCACACATAGTATTCCGACTTGCCGTTGATCGAGTCCTTGGATCGCTTGGCCGACGATTCGCTCAGCAGCACGCCACCGCTGATCGTTTGAGGATGGGTGAACGAGCAGATCGTGCCGACCGGTTCCTTGACGCGGAGGGCCAGTTCGGCGTCGCCGGTCCAGGTGACCCGAACGACGATGTCCCGCCGCAGCGCGTCCTTGATGGCGTTTTCAAAGGCCGTCGCTTCGAGAATCCGCCCGCTCAGTTTCAAACGGACACTGGTTGCCCGCGCCGCCAGACGAGCTTCCTCGGCCAGGCGATCGTAACGCGGCGGCCAAGCCTTGCTCAGCACACCTACGCACGTCCAACGCAGCGCCTCCAGGTCGTCCAGCTCGCGAGCCAACGGCAGCGCGAGAGCCAACACGTCGTAGGACTGAGGATCGCGAATCGACGTGTCCCGCAGCAACGATAGGGCTTCCCGTTTCATTTGGTTAGCCGCAAAGTAGTTCGCGATCTCGACCGCGCTGACCGTCGAATCTTCAAAGTCCAGCGAGCTGAGCATCACGCGTTCGATGTCCTCTTTCGGATAGTCGCACGCTTTCATCGCCAAAGCGAGAGCTTCATACATCCATGGCTGCGGAAAACCGGATCGCAACATCGCGTTGCAGAGCCCGATGACTTCGCGAAAGTTGGCCACGGCTTCGGTGTCGTTGCCAGCTGCCAGGGCCTTGGCTGCCCCGTCGGCCAGGCTGGTGGCAATCTCGCGAACTTCCTTGTCGAGAGCCGA
>JBQCJB010000642.1:0-8814 GCA_051953155.1 Aureliella sp.
CTTTGAGCGAATTGAACTTGGGATGCCGCGGCAGTTGGATCATGTTGGTCGCCAGATCGACGGCGTCGTCGATGCGACCTATCTTTTGCAGGTTGCGGATCATCCACTCGTTGTTGTGGGCAAAGTTGTGGATTTGGTCGGGCATGATGCGGTCGCGCATCATGTGGGCATGATCGACGCGGGCCGAGGCTTCCTGCTGCCAGACGGCATCTTGAAAGCGATGCAAATTCGAATACGTGTGTCCCGGCATGTGCCACATGTGCGCGATGCCTGGCAAGCTCGGTCCGCAGAGCGCTGCGCTGCGGAGGGCTTGGGAGGGTTGGCGTTTGTCCCACAAGTGAATGCGATAGTGGTGGGCCGGATGCATCGGGTTTTGGTCGAACACATCTTCCAGCACCGCATCGACGGCGACATGGCTGACCAGTGGCAGGTCGTTGCGTTCGTTCTCCCACAATTGCAAGGCGAGCAGCGCGCGGCCTTCGATGTCATCGGGATATTTAAGGACGATTTCCTCGAGATCGCGGGTGTAGTTCTGGGCGATCTCTTTCTTGCTGGGCTTCTTGCCGCTGGTCGGATCTTGGAACCGGCGGCTGGCCGCCTGGATATACAACTGCTCGCGCGGCGAGGCGTTGGACTTGCGCTCGACCGCCTTGGCAATGAAGCCTTCGGCGCGTTTGCGATTGTTCACGTTCGCCAGCGCCATGCCCCAGTAGCACATCGCGCAGTCCGGATCGAGCGTGGCGGCTTGCCGGAACGAGCGTTCGGCTTCGTAGTACCAGAAGCCATGCAGTTGGGCGACGCCTTGATTGAAAAACTTCTTCGCCAGCGGCTGGCTGGTCGAGATCTCGAACTGGATGTTGCCCATGCCCTCCATCAGATAAGCGGCTTGGCGCGGTCCTTCGTTGAACGCCTCGCCATGCATCGAGTGACCCGCCTCCAGATCGGCTGTGTCGCTCTCTGGCGAAGCCTGGGCTGGCGGTTCGTCGGCCCGGGCTGGTTGGATGTCGAACAACCAGCCGAGAGACAGCGTCGCTAGAATCACCGGCATCACGGCCGTCGATCGCATGAGCGCGTACATGGTAAACAGCTTTCCGATTGCGGGCAGGGGAATGGTCGAAGCGGGCGACGTGGAAGGAGCATTTATTGTGGTTTATGCCCGCGCCCCCGGCAATTGGGCCGGAAAGTAGGACAGCCGTCTCGGCTGTCAACGAACCCTCCACCCAACCTCGCCTCTCCTGAATCAGTGCCAGTAGGACAGCCGTCTCGGCTGTCAAGGAACCCTCCACTCAACCTCGCCATGCCCGAATCAGTACCAGTAGGACAGCCGTCTCGGCTGTCAACGAACCCGCGCACACGCGCCGCCGCGCATCGTCAGTTCTGGCTACGTCAGCATTTGGGCTAGGGCGGCCAGGGAGGTGTTCCAGGGCCATTGGCTCTCGGTGGCGGTCTCCCACCAGGCCAACAGGAGCTGGGCGCGCGCGCCGAGTTGCTCTTCAGGCGTTCGCAGCCACTGGGACAACGCCACTTCAACGGCCGCCTGGTCGAGCTGAGCCAGCTGGACGTTTTCGGCGGCCGACAGGATGGCCGGCAGCAGGGCCAGTTCGGCGACGTCGGCCAACGCGTGGCCGTGCACTTGCTCGCTATAGGACGGACGGTCGAGGTTTAACTGGCCGAGCAACCAGGCCAGGCGGAGAGTCTCGGGCAAACGTGGGTCGACGTCGGTCAGTAGCAACTCGATGTGAACGCGGTTGGTCGACAAGTGCGCCATGCCGTCGCCACCGACCACCGGCTGAACCGGCAGGACGGTGGCCGATTCGACAATGAAGCCGGGCTCGGTCGCTTCGCCCAGCAAGACCAGCAAACCGGGCCCGCGAGCTTCCCAGGTGGACCGCAGCGGGCCAATCCGCAGCGCCAATTCCTCCAACATCCGCGGGAACCGGCGACGCATGATCGCTTCGCAGTGGCTGATCGCGGCGGCGAGCCGCGAGACGGCGTGCGGGGAGAGCGCGTCGGGGCGCAGTCGCTGGAACAGACGCTGGGCGAGCTGTTCATTGGAAGGGACATCGGCGGCCAACGACAATAACTGCCGCCAGAATATGGAGCGGGGCACATGCAATTCGCCGGCTTGCTGTGCAAGCTCGGCCACTGCCGGGCGGAGTTCCGCGCGCAGCGCGTCGTCGACCAACTGGCGACCGCTGTCGAACGCCCAGGCGGCATGCATGGCGCTGACGTCAAAGTTGGGCTGCCATCGCAGTTCCATCGCCGTACTCACGCGCCCTGGCCGGCCATCTGTTCGGAGATCCAGCTTTCCAGTTCGCACCAGTCGACCGGCGGCAGCTTCGACAGATCCGGGCGCAGGCGAATCGCGTCATGGATGTAAACGTGCTCGATCTGGTCCTGACGCTTGTCGGTGTTCCAGTGGACCAGGACGCGGACGCACATCTTCAGCGAGTTCGGGACATCGATTTCGTAGCCGCACAGCAGCGGCACTTCCAGCCAACCCAGTTGCCGCGCCGCCAGGGCGGGAAACTCTGCATTGATGTCCTTGGTAACGGTGAAGACCGCGCTGGCGATGTCGGTGACGACCATATTGTTGCGGCGGACCATGAGAGCCAGCATTTGTCGGGTGGCTGTAAGGATTTCTTCGCGGGAGTTGGCGGTAACGGTGGTCGCGCCGCGGACGCCTCGACAGGCCGGGGACATGCTCTAAGGTCGCTTTCTTAGGATGTGGAAAACCAGGCACGGATGCTTTGTCAAGGCGGCTCGCACGAGGCACCTTGTAGGGGCTACTATAACAGGGCAGAGAAATCTTGTTCAGTTGACTCGGTCGTTTGCCTGAATTTTCTGGCCCAGCGGAATGCCCCAAGCATGAACGACGCCAATTACTCCAGCGAAGCGGAAGCGGCTTTCGACCCCCGCGAGTTCGCCGTCTTGATCGTCGACAACGATCGCGCCCATGCTCGGGCCATGTCCGAAAGTCTCGAACGCGTCGGCTACCGGGCGACGGTCGCCACCAGCGGTCCGGAAGGAACCGAGGCGATCGAACAGAGCACCTTCGACGTGGTCATTACCGACCTGGTGATGAACGATATCGACGGCATGCAGATCCTGCAAAAGGCGCGTCAGTCGCTGCCCGACTGCGAAGTGATCATGGTCACCGGACATGCGACCGTGCCCAAGGCCGTCGAGGCGATGCAGCACGGGGCGTTCAACTTCCTCGAAAAACCGATCACGCCGGGGCGGCTGCGGGCGGTGACGGCCAAGGCGATCGAAGCGGTCCAGCTGAAGCAGACGAATCTGGAGCTGCGGCAACGCCTGGACGAAAAATTCGGTTTCGAGGGGATCGTCTTCGCCAGCGAGCGGATGCACGAAGTCATCGAACGCGTCAAACGCATCGCTCCGACCGACGCAACCGTGCTGATCACCGGCGAAAGCGGCACCGGCAAAGAACTGATCGCCCAAGCCATCCATCAGAACAGTCCTCGCAAACAAAAACGCATCAAGGCGCTCAATACGCGCGCCGTCTCGGAGAACCTGGTCGAGAGCGAATTGTTCGGGCACGTCAAAGGCGCCTACACCGATGCAGTCAGCGACCGCGTGGGCGCGTTCGAGTACGCCAATGGCGGCACGCTGTTTCTAGACGAAGTCGGCGATATGCCGATGAGCACGCAAATCAAACTGCTGCGCGTTCTGGAAGAAAACAAGATCACCCGCGTGGGCGACAACAAATCGATCAAAGTCAACGTCCGCGTGCTGAGCGCAACCAACCGGCCGCTGGAACAGCTGGTCGAGCAGGGGCTCTTCCGCAACGACCTGTTCTATCGCTTGAAGGTCGTCACGATCCATCTGCCGCCGCTGCGCGAGCGGCGGGACGACATCGTGCCGCTGATGGACCACTTTAAAAAGCTGTTTTTGCGCCGTCACAACAAACCGGCTTGCAGTTTTACCCCCGCCGTTACCAAACGCTTTTACAACTACGCCTGGCCCGGCAATATCCGGCAACTCCGCAACTTCGTCGAAACCATGGTCGTCCTCGATACCGACCGCGTGCTGGATCTAAACGACCTGCCGCCGGAGCTGATGCAAGAAGGCGATCCACCGCTGAGCACCACGGGGGCCGCCGCGGTCGAAGCTAGCCCAGCAGCGCCCAGCGAGCAGCCACCCAGCGGCGTGCAGTCGAACTTGATCGGCCAGACGATGGACTCGATCGAACGCTGGGCGATCGAAGAGACATTGAAACTGACCGCGGGCAACCGCGAAGAGGCTGCTAAGATCCTGGCGATCGGAGCCCGCACGCTGTACCGCAAATTGGACAAGTACCGCCATGATGACCAGGCGCCAGAGCCTGTGCATGAGCCAGAGGATGACTAATGCCCACAATCCGTCAATTGTCCCCGAGCATCATCAACAAGATCGCCGCCGGCGAAGTGATCGAGCGGCCGGCCAGCGTCGTCAAGGAGTTGCTCGAGAACAGCATTGATGCGGGAGCCACGCGGATCGAACTGGCCATCGAAAGCGGCGGACTCGACCTGATGCGCATCAGCGACAACGGCTGCGGCATCGCCAGCGACGAACTTCCGCTGGCCGTGGCTAGCCATGCGACCAGCAAACTGGTGACGGCCGACGATCTGTTCGACGTCCATTCGCTGGGCTTTCGAGGTGAGGCGCTGGCCTCCATCGCCGAGATCAGTCATCTGGTGCTCCGCAGTCGCGTTGCCAGCGAGGAAGCAGGGGCCGAGTTGCAGGTGCGCGGCGGGGCGGCCGAACCGATCGTGCCCGTGGGCATGGCGGTCGGCACGGTTATCGAAGTCCGGCACCTGTTCTTCAACACGCCGGTTCGCCGCAAGTTCCTCAGGGCACCCCAGACCGAGGCCAGTCACGTCGTCGAGGCCTTCACTCGCATCGCCTTGGCCTATCCGCACGTGCACATGACGCTGCAGAGCGGAACGCGGCAACTATTCGATCTGCCGAGCACGCACAACATCGTCGAGCGCATTGCGAAGTTCTTCGGAAATGAGATCGCCGATGCCCTGATCTCGGTTGAAAGTGAAAGCGACGGCATCCGCCTGCATGGCTTCGTCACCGACCCGGCAGTCAGTCGCAGCAACAACCGGATGCAGTACTTGTTTCTGAACGGTCGGCACATTCGCGATCGTTCGCTGCAGCACGCGCTGGGAGAGGCCTACCGCGGCTTGCTGATGGTCGGGCGCTTTCCGGTTTGCTTCCTGCGGCTGGAAATGCCGCCACAGTTGGTCGACGTCAACGTGCATCCGACCACGCTGGAAGTGCGCTTCCAGGACGGGGGCAAGATCTATTCGCAACTGTTGCAGACGCTGCGGCATCGCTTCCTGTCGACAGACCTGACCGCTCGAGTTCGCATGGGCGATCGAGGCGCTCCGCAACCGACCGGAGTGGACGCGGCTTATGGTCCACCCGTTTCGCGCGATGACGCGCGCTGGGAGGCGCATGCCCAGCGCGTTACGGCTGGTCTGGGAGCCAACCCTCCGGCGGCTGCTGGCTGGCCCGGGCAGGCCGAGCGCAGCGGCGCAGCCGGGGCGACAACCGCTCGACTGCCGCTGACTCACAGCGTTCCCGAGTTCCGCCCGTTCCCAGCGGCAAGCCCACTCGGCGGCCTGGCGGCAGCGGGCCAATCCCCTGCGCTGCCCGAAGGTGCCACGATGTGGAACGGTGACTTGAGCAGCGATGCCGCCGCGCTGTTTCCGACCGACGAGGCCGCATCACCGGCCAGCTCCACTGCACCGACGCAAGCCGGCCGCGCCCCGCTTCCGACGACTCAAGAAGAAGAAATCGTCCGCGGCGAGCCCGGGCATGCCCAAGGTCCGGTGGCCAGCCACCTGGGCTTCCAAATCCACAACCGCTATCTCGTCACGCAAGACGACCACGGCATGGTCGTCGTCGACCAGCACGCCCTGCACGAGCGAATCCTGTACGAACAACTGCGCACCAAGCTCGAGCAAGGAAAGCTGGAGAGCCAGCAGTTGCTGGTGCCCGAGCCGCTGGACTTGACGCCAGCCGAAGCGGCTGCCGCCCTCGACTCGCGCGAGTTGCTTTCGCGAATCGGCATCGAAGTCGAACCCTTCGGTGGCGATACGGTGCTGATGACTTCGTACCCCGCGATGTTGGCCAACATGCGTCCGGCCGAAATGCTTCGCCAAGTCCTGCAGCCACTGATGGAGGGAGGCAAGGAACCCAGCGCCCGCGATCTGCTGGACGATTTGCTGAATATGATCGCCTGCAAAGCGGCCATCAAAGCTGGCGATCGCCTCACGCCGGACGAGATTACCTCGCTGCTCGAGCAGCGATATCACTACCAGGACACGCACCACTGTCCGCACGGTCGGCCGACCGCGCTGTTCTTCAGCCGCGAACAATTGGACAAGCTGTTCAAACGCACTTGATCGGTTGTGTCCAGCGGCCCGGCCGCGCCCGAGTCCGACAACTGCTGCGCCGACAGCTGCGGAGCCCGCCAAAGTGCAGAGTTGACAACTGCGGGGGCAACAAAAGCGCGTCACGGCCAGCACATGGCCAGGTAGGCGGCGCATGCGTAAAATGTGAGTTCGAATCTTTTTTATCTCGGCGTGCATAGCGGGAGCGGACCCGCGCAGTGAGGCGCGTTTGTCACTCGATGTAGATGGCATCTTAGGTCCCGACGGCAGTATTGCTCGACGGCTGGGCAATTATGAGAACCGCCCCGAGCAGATGGCGATGGCTCACGCGGTCGCCCGCGCGCTGGACGAGGGCCGGCATCTAATTGCCGAGGCGGGGACGGGCGTCGGCAAGAGTTTTGCCTACCTGGTTCCGGCCATTCTCTATGCAACCGACGACCAGCGCGAAACCATGCCGGCGGCGGACGAACGCCCCAAAGCCAAATCGCCGCGGCGGATCGTCGTCAGCACGCATACGATCGCGCTGCAAGAGCAGTTGATGGCCAAGGACCTGCCCCTGCTCAATAGCGTGATCCCGCGCGAATTCATCTCGGTGCTCGTCAAGGGGCGCAGCAACTATCTCAGCCGGCGTCGCTACGAGACGGCCCGCATGCGCGCGACCGCGATGTTCGGCGATCTGGAGTTCGAGCAGCTACAGCGGCTGAAGGGCTGGCTGCAAACGACGCCCGACGGCTCGCTGAGCAGCCTGCCGTTTCGGCCGCAGCCCAGCCTATGGGACGAGGTCGCCAGCGACAGCAACAACTGCCTGGGGCGACGTTGCCCGACGCATGGAAACTGTTTTTATTACCAGGCTCGCAGCCGCATTCAGGGCGCGCAGATCCTGGTCGTCAATCACGCTCTCTTTTTCAGCGACCTGGCCGTGCGTCAGGAGGCGGACTTCGGCATCCTCCCGAATTACGATGCCGCCATTCTGGACGAATGCCATACGATCGAAAGCGTTGCCGGCGATCACCTGGGCATCAAAATCAGCAACGGACAGATCGCTTATTCGCTGAACAAACTCTACAACCCGCACACCGGCAAGGGGCTGTTGGTCGCGCTGGGCCTGACGCGGCTGTCGGAAAAAGTGGGCCGCGCACATCTGGCCAGCGATCAAATGGCCTTCGACCTCGATCAATATATGGGAGGCGATGCTTCGGTCACCGCGCGGCGCATTCGCACAAAATTGGAGATCCCCAATACGCTTTCAGACATGCTCGGAGAGCTGAGCGGCACTTTGAAAGGGATCGCTGAAAAGTCGGAGGATGCTTCGCGACGCGCCGAATTGACTGGCATCGCAACGCGGTTGGAAGCGATCGGGCTGCACATTGCGCGCTGGTTTGCGCTCGACGATAGCGGGCTGGTGTATTGGCTGGAGCGGACGCTGACCCGCCGCGGCGACCTGCGGGTCGAACTGCATGCGGCTCCGATCGACGTCAGCCAGCACCTGCGGGAAATGCTGTTTCAAAAAATCCCCAGCGTCATCATGACCAGCGCCACGATCGGCACCGGTCGCACGAGCCCGGCTCCTCCCGAGGATCAGCGTCCCAGCCGGGGCACCGCCCACGGCTTTGAATTCTTCCAGGGACGCATCGGCGCCAGCGGCAGCCGCACGATTCGCCTGGGCAGTCCCTTCAACTACCGGCAGCAAGCCGAGATCGTCGTGGTACCGAACCTGCCCGACCCATCGGCCAAACGGCTGGAGTACGAACAGCGTTTGCCCGGATTGATCAAGCGCTACGTGGCTCGGACCGACGGGCATGCCTTCGTGCTGTTTACGAGCTACGGACTGCTAAGAAAAATGGCCAGTCAGTTACAGGGCTGGTTTGCCGAACACCACTTGCCGCTGTTCAGCCAAGCCGACGGCGCGCCGCGCAGCCAATTGCTCGACCACTTCCGGCGCACGCCTCGCTCGGCTCTGTTCGGCACTGACAGTTTTTGGCAAGGAGTCGACGTGCCCGGCGATGCCCTGCGGAACGTCATCATTACCAAGCTGCCGTTCAGCGTTCCGGACCATCCGCTGTTGGAAGCCCGACTGGAAGCGATACGCGCCGCCGGCGGCAACCCTTTCCGCGATTACCAAATTCCGGAAGCGGTTATCAAGCTGCGGCAAGGCTTTGGCCGGCTGATTCGCACCGCCACCGATTCGGGGATCGTGGTAATTCTCGATTCGCGCGTCGTCAGCAAGCCCTACGGGCGCATTTTCCTCGAATCCCTGCCCGACTGTCCCATCGTCCACGAAGGCGCGT
Organism: Aureliella sp.; assembly: GCA_051953155.1. Lineage (GTDB taxonomy): Bacteria > Planctomycetota > Planctomycetia > Pirellulales > Pirellulaceae > Aureliella. The sequence goes on from JBQCJB010000642.1 coordinate 8,696, forward strand.
AGCGCTCGGGCTCGCAGGGCTAAGGCTCGCTGTGCAGGCCTCGCTGGGTCTGGCCAAAGGATGAGCGCGGCAAAAAGATTTGTACGGTGAAACCAAAAAAAAGCCGACCTCGCAGCGAG
>JBQCJB010000643.1:0-5000 GCA_051953155.1 Aureliella sp.
TGCACGTCGCGCCGCAGCAACCACTGTGACGACGTGCCGGGCCACACACCTCGCGCCAGTCCGGCCACGCAAGCCACTAGCCCGAGGCAAAGCAGGATCAGGTCGTACACCGGCGTGTACGGATTGCATAAGGCACTGATCACCAGGGCCGCGCACAGCGCATTGACCGCTGCGGCCGGATTGCCAGCCTGCCGCCGCCAAGCGACTCCGACTGCGACCGCTGCCGTCAGACCCATGAGTAGATTGGTCCGCCGAGCCCAGCTTTCTCCCACGCACAGCTCTGTCCAGCTGAGCAGGCTTTGCACTTTCCAGAAAGGCGTTTCGACCTGCCACGGTTGCAGCGCCAGCTGCTGGGCCAGCTGGCGATAATCGCTCAAGCACTGGCCGCCGGCAACCAGCCAGGTCAGCCCCAGCAGAGCCAGCCCGGTTGCAGCCATGCCGAACACCATCCGCGGGAATCGCACGACCAACGCCACCGCCAAGAGCAGCATGACGTTGGGTTTACACGCGGCTAGCGCCAACCAGCAGCCGGCGACGACGGGCCGCTTGCGTTCAAGACAGCCCCAACAGGCCGCAGCGATCGCGAACCACCACAGTGATGCCTGGCCGTCGATCAAGGTTTGCAGCATGACCGGCGCCGAGGCGATGGCCATCAGCGCTGTCGCGGTTAAGGAGTCGCGCTCCGGGAGGTAAAGCCGCACGAGACTGCGCAGGCTGAGCGACCACATCGCCAGCGATGCGCTGGCGAACACGAGGCAGGCCGCCAGGTAGGGCAGCCCAGCTAGCGGCGCGAGAAGAATCGCGACCAGCGGTGGATATCGAAACGGCAGATACGCATCGGCGGGCAAACCCGGAAACAATTCCAGCAATCGCGCCTGCTGCAAAGGTTCGTTGTACAGGTTGGACCACTCGCCATGCAGGGCCATTTGGCCGGCGATGTAGAACATGGCGAAGTCCCCGCCGAGCGGATTGCCCAGGGCGTCCAGCCGCCCGTCGCCCGCGGCGGCTGCCGCAATCCAACTGGCCAGCAAACACATCGGCAAGCACAAAATGAGAAGGCGGGCGCCGCTGAACCACGACGTCCGGCTCGAGTCCGAGCCACGTGGGCCGGATCGATCGCTCCAGTCGTCGCGCGGTAGAGTCCAGCTAGGCGGCATACACAGGGGCTCGGAAAGGACCGCGGGGGTGGCTGGGCGCCCGCGCCCGGCTGGTCCGACGGAATGAAAAATCGGGTCGTAGCACCGCAAGGCTACGCCGTGGCCGCTGCGCGGGCCGCAGTCGCCTGCTGGGCTCTGTCCCGGTCCAAGAGGCGGTCGGCCCGATTGGGCCGGTCCTAGCGGCTGTAGTAACGCAAGTAGTACAGGAGGGCGGCGATCGTTTTGGCATCTTCGATCTGCTGGGTTCGAAGGGCAACGTCGACCTCGTCGAGACTCATTAAATGGTTGACGATCAACTCGCCCTCTTCGCGGGCCGCATCACCGTCGCTCAGTCCAGTCGCTACAAAGGCGTGCATCCGCTCGTGCAGGATCCCGGGCGACATCAGCAGCTGGCACAGCGGCTCGATGCGCGACGCCCGGTAACCCGTCTCCTCGATCAGCTCGCGCTCGGCCGTCTGACTGGGGGGCTCGTGCGGTTCGAGCGTACCGGCCGGCAGTTCGAGTAACCAGCTGCCCACGGCTACGCGATAATTGCGGATCAGGCAGATTCGTCCGTCGTCCAAAACCGGCACGATCACGACCGCACCAGGGTGCCGAATCACCTCCCGCTCGACGATCCGGCCGTCGGCAAAAGTCTGACGGACGCGATCGACGCGGAATCGCGACGCCCGCAGGAGTGTCTCCTCGGTAATGGAAAAATTTTCGCCCTCGTTGGGTGGGTGATTTCCCAGGGCTCCTGTGGGGTGTTTGTCATTGGGTTTCATAGTGGTTTTCGGGCGTTTTTGGTCGAATTCGGTCGGATGTAAGGGAATTATCTAGTCATTCTCGGTCGCCAAACGCTTCCCAGTAGGAACGCCATTTTGGTACAGTAAACGGACAAACTTTCGCAGCCAGCAGTGGTGGGTCGGTTCGATGGCGGCGGAAACTGCACACATTCGACGAAATTGCCGCGCGCTCCCAGGAGTGGAATGTAGATGAACCGGCTGAGCTTTGAGCGAACAAAGCGGCGAACCCACCTGCGCCTGACTTTGGAACATCTCGAGTCGCGGCGACTGATGGCTGGGCTGAACGTCCTGGTCTTCGCCGACAATGATGGCAGCCGCACATTGGGCACCGCTGCCGACTCCCCGGCGGCGAACCGTCTGGTGTATGTGGATCTGAACCGCTCCGGTCGCTTTGAAGATGGCGAGCCGTTGAGCGTCTCGGGTGCGGACGGGTTGGCCAAGTTTCCCAACCTTCCGGCCGGCGATTATTTCGTGGCCTTGGCCGGCGGCAATCCGGCTCAGCTGCAAACAACTTCCGTCACCAGCGATCCGCTCGGCCAACTGGTCGCCACCGCCGATACGCAAAAGCTGATCAGCTCGAGCGACCTGCGCCACGTCTGGTCCGTCTCGTCCAGCGGCCGCGTCACTGCGGTGGGATCGGCCGACAGCCAACTGTTCGGAGCGGCCGCGCCGCTCGAGCTGGGCGGGCCGGTTCTCGGTTCGACGCAAGGCCGGCCGACTGATTCGCGAGAAGCAATCGCCTGGGCGTTGGTCGACCGCGGAGGCGAGCAACCGGCACTGCTGCGTTTGGATCTGGCCGCAGGCAAAGCCAGTGAGGTGGCGGTGCAAAATCTGCCCCCCAGTAACAGGATTGCCGGCATCGCCTCGATGGGCGAGGAGGTGGTGCTGAAACTGGATGGTCCAGGTGGCTCCGCGGCGGCGAAGCTCCAGCTTTCGGAGACCTCGGCCGCAATCGGCGATCTCACTCCCGTGCCTCGCGGCACGCTGGTCAGTTCCCCGGCAGCCAATCGCTTGGCGATTGTCGGCGCGGGCAACGAGCGGGCGATTTCGAGCGTGCGTTTCACCGAGTCGGGGGCGGCCCTCGTCGAGACGGCGACCGCCGGCGGCGCCCTGCAAAATGCTCAGTTCTTGTCCGATGGTAAGACCATCCTGGCCGCGCGCACCGACGGTGGCCTGGAGGTTTTCGCTACCGACAATGGGCTTCGCTCGGTGGCCTATCTCGCGGAAGCTGGCGGAGCGATCGCGGTCAGCCAGGCTGATGGACGCGTCATCACCGGCAACGCCACGCAGCCCGGCCAGCTGATCGTGTGGGATTCGGCGTCTTGGTCGCCGGTCAGCCGCATTGCTCTGGCTGCGACGAGTTTTGCGAAATCCGATTCGAGCCTGCAAAGTGCGGCACCACTGCGAGCCCTGGCTGTCGACCAGTTCGGCCAACGCGTGCTGGCCGCAACAGCCTCTTCGGTCTTCGGGGCCGGACTGGCCAACCCGGCTCCCCTGCCCGTCTCAGTCGCGGCGGGTAATCGCACCAGCCAAGCAAGTCTCGGCGTTCGTCTGATCGGCCAGCCCACGCCGCTGCCATCGCGAGTCGAGATTGCGAAATCGCTCGACGAAGACAGCCGCCTGTCGGTCGACTTGAGCAGCATTCCGGCCCTCGCGGCGCTTGGCGCATCGAATCTCATGTACGCACCAAGCGTCAATCCGCAGAGCGGAACGCTCCAGGTGACGCCGACAGGTCGTTTGAGCTACCAACCGCCAGCCAATGGCAGTGGAACGGACAAGGCCGAACTGAAACTCTTCGACGGCATCAATACGACGACCGTCGCCCTGACGCTGAACGTTAATCCGGTAAACGATCCGCCGTCGGCCTTCACCATCGACGCGCGGTCGATCAGCGAGGCCGCGACCGCAGGCACCAGCGCTGGCTACACGACGGTGTTCGATGTGGACGCCGATGCCAGCTACCTGATCACCACCGACGATCCGCGGTTTACGGTCGTCGACGGAGAACTGCGGCGCACCGAGTTCGGCGAATTGGACTTTGAAAGCGAGCCGATCGTCGCGTTGCACGTGACGGCGACCGACGCTTCCAACCCCAGCTTCGTACTGTCGGAATTGGTTTCGATCCCGATAGCCGATTCCAACGACGGCCCGACCTCGTTCAGTTTCTATTTTTCGACGATCGTCTGCGAGAACAGCAGCGATTTCGAGATCGGCAACTTCAGCATCGATGATCCCGATGCTCACGGCCCCTATGCGATCACGCTCTCGGATAACCGCTTCGAAGTGGTCGACGGCTTCCTGCGCATCAAGGCCGACCAGCCGCTGGACTACGAACAAGAGCACCGCATCGAATTGGTCGTCACGGTCAGCGATCCGACGGCGGAGATCAACAAGCAACCGGTTTCCGGTACGATCACGATCGAAGTTCAAGATATGAACGACGCGCCGGACGATCTGTGGCTCGATCCCGCCAGCGTCATGCCGCATCAACCGGGTGCCTACGTCGGCCATATCTATGTCAGCGACGAAGATTTTTACGACGATTACGTCTTCACCGTCTCCGACCCGCGCTTCGTAGTCGAAGGCAATACGCTGCGACTGCGAGATGGCGAATCGGTCGATCGAACGGCGTCGACCACGGTGCCCGTGATCGTCACGGCGACCGATGCCGACGGCAATGTCCTTTCGAAGACGATCACGGTCGAAGTCATCAACGATGCACCGTTTCAAAACCCCAACAATCCGCTGGACGTCGATAACGACGGCGCGACCTATCCGCGCGACGTGCTGATTTTGATTGACTTGCTGAACCGCAAGGGGCCGCATGCGATCGACCCGTTGGGCAGCGCGGGCGAAGGGGACGATCCGGACCAGCAGTTTTTCATCGACGTCAACGGCGACGGCTATTTCAGCCCGCTGGACGCGTTGATCATCATCAATCACCTCAACAAGCGTTCGCTGACCGGCGATGGCGAAGGGGAAGCTGCTCCGGCCATCGAGTCCCGCCCCTTGGCGCCGGCAAGTCGGCTCGCCAGTTTTTCTAGCGATCCTACTACTT
>JBQCJB010000643.1:7500-15595 GCA_051953155.1 Aureliella sp.
ACCTCCAAAATTGTCTCCAGCTACCCGCCCAGGCCCCCGCCCCAGGCCCCGCACACCCCGTCCGAAGACGAGGAAAGCCGGCGTCGCCGCATTCCGCGGCCGCGCCGACGTGCGAAACGGGCAGCCCCCATGCGCGCGGGTGTGGGCGGAACCCATGCGGAATGAGGCAGTTGGGTAAATGCCCCGGCGGCTGCTAACCCGCATCCGACCCCCTCATAGGAGTCAAATAGGTTGGCCCTGGCCAGCCTTGCCCACCTCCGTTCGGTGACCTAGGTTTGCATGCCACCGATGCCTCGCCCGATACCGGCGGCCCGTTCGCTCCCAGGTTTTCCAATCCATCCCCGCGTTTTCAGGCGGTCGGTCGAATGAATGCAGATGTGCGGTCTGTCACCGACGGCAACCCCGTGCCCGGCGACCCAACGCAAAATAGTCTGGACGAGATTCTCAAGCGAATCCATAGCTTGGCCAACAGCTCCGGGGCCGCCGAAGCAAGCCCCAGCCCGCTGGCTGGACTCGCCGCCGCCTCTTCCTCCAGCTCCCCAGGCCCTCGAACTCCCAGCCCGCTAGCATCAAGTCCGCTAGCAGCGAGCCCGATGGACGCGCCGCTCAGCGGGGCGGGCGCCGGCCAGATGCCACCGGCCGGCAACGCGAGCCGCGTGACCTCGATCGCCAATGCCCGGAACACTATTCCCCAGCGCCGCGGGCCCGACCAGGACCTGCCGGCCTCAGCCCCCCCGCGCCAGAAGACGTGCAGCTTCGGGGAACTGACCGACGACCGCGACCAACCTTTTATCCCCTCGGCCCCGACTTCGCTGGAAGCGGCCGGACTGAACGCCTCGATCGTCGAGGAACTGGTCGCCCGCTTTCTGCTCAACCGCGGGGAAGCCTCTGGACGCCAGATCGCCGACCAGCTCCGTCTGCCCTTCCGCCTGATCGACCCCGTCCTGAACCGGCTCAAAAGCGAGCAGATGACGGTCTATCGCGGAGCCAATTCGGTCAACGACTACACCCATTCGCTGACCGACCAAGGCCGCGACCGGGCCCGCCGCTTCAATCTGCGCACAACCTATTACGGGGCCGCCCCGGTAGCGCTTGAGGAATATTGCCAGGCCGTCAAGCTCCAATCGGTCGAAGGCCAAAACCCCAAAGCAGCCGATCTGGCCCGCGCCTTCAGCGACCTGCTGGTCTGCAAGGAGATGGTCGCGCGACTCGGGCCAGCCATCAACAGCGGCCGCGGGATGTTCCTCTATGGTTACCCGGGCAACGGCAAAACCAGCATCGCCGAGCGGGTCACGCAGACGTTCGGCCGCTATATCTGGATTCCGCGCTCGGTAATCATCGATGGCGAAATCATGCGGCTGTTCGATCCGCTGATGCACGAAGTGGCGGAAAGCCCACGCGCGGCAGGGCTGCTCGACGACAGCTCGGTCGACCGGCGCTGGGTCCGCATCAAGCGGCCGACGATCATCGCCGGTGGCGAACTGACGATGGAAATGCTGGAAGTCCAAAAGGATACCGATACTAACATCAACGAGGCTCCGCTGCAGTTGAAAAGTAACTGCGGCGTGCTGGTCATCGACGACTTCGGCCGGCAAAAGATGCGCGTCGACGAACTGCTCAACCGCTGGATCGTGCCGCTGGAAAAGCGCTATGACTTCCTGAACATGAGCAGCGGCAAGAAAACGCAGGTGCCGTTCGACCAGTTGGTGATCTTTTCGACCAACCTTCAGCCCAAGGATCTGGTCGACGACGCGTTCCTCCGCCGGATTCCGTACAAGATCGAAGTCCCCAACCCGAGCGAAGGCGCCTTTCGCAAGTTGTTCGAGATCATGGCGCCGAAGGTTGGCCTCCCCTACCGTCAAGACGCCGTCGACCACCTGGTGAAGAAGCATTATCTGGCGACCGGGCGGCCGATGCGGAACTGCCATCCGCGCGACTTGCTGCTGCAGGTCCGCAATTTCTGTCTATACAACGACTTGCAGATGGAGATGCTGCCGGAGTACTTCGACTACGCCTGCGAGAATTATTTCTCGATCATGTAGTCGGCAACTCAGGTATGTAGTCGGTAACTCGGGCGGCAGGCAAGCCCCGAGCCTCGAACATTGCCTGACAGCTGATATACTGGCCGCGGTCCGTTGGATTGCCCAGTACCCGCGTTTTCATGGAAACGAAAAGACGTGTCGATCAGCTCTCAGGCTCAGGCGCCGGAAACTCACCACTCGGACGCCCAGCGCGTGCTGATCGTCGGCGCCGGTTGGATCGGCCGCCAGGTCGGACTGCGGATGGCGATCTGCGGCCTGGATGTCGTGCTGATCGATCGGGCTCATTCGGTTTCCGCAGCTGCCCGAGAGTGGATGCTGGCGGAGGCCCCCGGCTACATCGAAGCCATTCTGGCGGACGTCGCCCGCGGTGATCGCGCCGGACACGCCGCTGGTCTCGCACTGCCCACGCGCGCCTCGGCGGAGGCCTGGCAGCAACGCGTCTTGTTCGATCCCCCGCAGGATGCGCTCAGCGACAACATCGATGTTGTACTCGAATGCGTGCCGGAGCAAATCACGCTCAAACGCCGGATCCTCCGCGAGTTCTCTCGGCGGTTTTCCAAACGCACGATCATTGCCTCCAACAGTTCCTACTTCACCCCCTCGGCCCTGGCTCAGTTTGTCGAGTCGCCCGAGCGTTTCGCCCACTGGCATTTCCATGTGCCGCTGGATCGCTCGAGCGTCGTTGACATCTCGGGATGCGAGCAGACCGAAAGCTGGGTGCTGGAGAAGTTGCGTCAACTGACGCTACAAATCGACCAGCACCCGTTGATGCTCCGGCATGAACATCCGGGTTACGTGTTCAATTGGTTGCTGCAGTCGCTCCTGCGCAGCGCGCTGGAACTGGTCGCCCAGGATGTCGTCGATATCGCGGACATCGACCGCGCTTGGCGAGCCGTTTCAGGCATGCCCTTCGGGCCGTTTGCCATGATGGACCACATCGGCTTGGATGTCATCGAGCAGGTATTGGCCAACGCGCGGTGGGACGACGCCGAGCCGGTGGCGATCGATAAACTGCTGGCCATCTTGCGAGAGCCCATCGCCCAGGGACATCTCGGGGTGAAAACCGGCAAGGGCTTTTACACACATCCGCCTCGGAGCGACCGAGGCGCCGAGCACTCTCGAGACGATCAGCAGTAGAACCATGGCGGCCCACGGAGCAAGCGCCCAACCAGCGAGCGCAGACCGAGCAAGCAGCACTCCGCCGGCGGAACGCCGTTCGGCGCGCGCCCGCTATACCGAACGTCTGGATCACTTCGCGTCGCTTCAGCGCCGGCTGGCGGAACGCAACCGCATCTTTGTCGGCGTGCGGACAGTTCTTTTTTTCGCTTCGGCGATTCTGCTGGCCGCAGGTTACTTGGGTGCCGAACCGCGCAACGTGCTGCTGATCCTCGGCTGGAGCGCGGCGGCCGCCTTCCTGGTCGCCATCACCCTGCACGAACACTTGCGTTTGACCCAGGTCGCAGCCCATCGGCAAACCAAGCTCTACCAACGGCTGCTGGCCAGGCTCGACCGACGATGGGCGGAGATCTCGCCACTGCAGCCGCATTGCCTTCAGCGCTCGGCCCTGGCCGACGATCTCGACTTGTTTGGCAGTGCTAGCCTGTGGCAGCTGCTGGTCCTGCCCAGCACGGGCTTCGGACGGCAGACGCTTTGCCAGTGGTTGTTGCAGCCCGCGACCTGGCCGGAAGTTCTTCAGCGACAAGCGGCTGTCAAGGAGCTGCGCGATGCGGTCGGCAAGCGCGAAGAAATCGTCGATCGGATTGCCAGTATCAGCGATGGAGTGGAGGACGCGACCGGACTCGCCACCTGGGCGGCGGGCCCGCGGTGGTTGCCCAGCCACCGAACGGCGCATGTGCTCTCGATGGTTGGACCGGCACTGTTTGCCTGCGGCGCGATCGCCCTGTTCCTAGCCAGCCTTCCACAGGAAACCGATCCGGGCCGCCTGTGGATCGCCGCCGGACTATTAGGCGCCGGTTTCGCGGTCAATTTTGTGTTGACGTTGGGCTGGGGCAGCTGGCTGCATGACATCTTTCTACGCGTCACTGGTTCCAATCGTGATGCTCAGCAGTTGCGGAGCGTCTTTCAGTCGATCGGCGATGTGCCAGGTGAGAGCTCGACGATCGTGCATTTGCGGCAGAGCGCTCTGTTGGGGGAACAATCGGCAGCCAACGGCTTTCGCGATTTGCTGTGGCGCGTGCGGCTGGCCAACTTGCAGCGCGATCCGCTGCTCTATCTTGTCTACCTGCTGCTTCAGCTGGTGCTGGCGTGGGACTTCCGCGTGATCGAGAGCCTCGAGCGCTGGCAGGTGCGTTACGGCGCCGCTTCGCACGGTTGGTTCGAAGCCCTCGGGCAATGTGAAGCCCTCATCGCCGTCGCCACGCTCGCTGACGAAAATCCGGACTGGTGTTTTCCGCGGCCCAACGATGACCCGGCGACTATTTTTCAGGCCAGCGCCTTGGGGCACCCGCTGTTGCCCGAGCACCAACGCGTGGCCAATGATATCTGTCTGCAGCGCGACCAGCCGCTGTTGCTGGTGACCGGCTCCAATATGGCCGGCAAGAGCACCTTGCTGCGAGCTCTGGGGCTGAATCAAATTTTGGCTCGCACCGGCGGACCGGTCTGCGCGTCGGATTACCGCTCGGATCTGTTCGAATTAGCGACCAGCATCCGGGTGCGCGACAGTTTGCAGGAAGGAGTTTCTTTCTTCATGGCCGAACTGAAGCGGCTGAAGGAAGTGGTCGACACGGCCGAGCAAGCCGCAGCCGGGGCCGACCGGGCCCCGGTCTTGTTCTTGCTCGACGAGATCCTGCAGGGCACCAACAGCCGCGAACGTCAAATCGCGGTGATGAAAGTCGTCGAACGTTTGCTCCAGTGCGGGGCCGTCGGCGCGATTTCGACCCATGACCTCGAATTGGCCGACCAGCCGGAAGTGCAGCGCATCAGCCAGATCGTTCACTTCCGCGAAAGTTTCGAAAGCGTCGATGGTCAGGAGCGGATGCGGTTCGATTACGTGATGCGCCCAGGGCCGACGCCGACGACCAACGCGCTGAAATTGCTCAGCCTCGTCGGCCTGGCCCGCGACTGAGCCGCCGAACCCCTTGGCCCCTGAGCCCTCGAACTCCTGAGTCGCTGAGCTTCCGCGGGGACTCAGCGGCAAAAGCGGAAAATGCTCTCTGCGGCCGCCGCGAGCGGGAGTGGTAAAGCATCGTGAACTGGGCATAATTGGGGCTCACTGAAATTATCGGCGCCGCTTTGCCTGGCCAGGGCAGACGGGCCTGACCACCCGCGACCGTCCGAAGGCCCCTACGCAGGCAATGAGCCCCACAACCTACAAAGACAGCGGCGTCGATCTGGAATTGTACGAACAAGCCATGCAGCGGCTGCCGCGGCTGATGCAGCGTACCTTCAGCCCGCGCGTCGTCCGCAACGACGGTGGTTTCGCAGGACTGTTCCAGCTGGACTTCAATTGCCCGCTCTTTCGCCGCAAGTACGAAGAACCGGTCCTGGTCTCGGGCACCGATGGCGTCGGTACGAAACTGAAAGTAGCCCAGCGGCTCGGACGCCACGACTCGGTCGGCGTCGATCTGGTGGCGATGTGCGTCAACGACGTGCTCTGCTGCGGGGCCGAACCGCTGTTCTTTCTCGATTACGTCGCCATGAGTCGCGACAATCCTCCGTTGCTCGAACAGATCGTCGACGGGATCAGCCGCGGTTGCGTGCTGGCCGACTGCGCTCTGTTGGGGGGCGAAACGGCGATCATGCCCGATTTGTATTCCGAGGATGACTACGACCTGGCAGGCTTCTGCGTCGGCGTCGCCGAGCGCAAACATCTGGTCAGTGGCCAACAGATCGCGCCCGGAGACGTAGCCATCGCCGTCGAATCGTCGGGCTTTCATTCCAACGGCTTTAGCCTGGTCCGCAAGATCGTGTTTGAGAAAGCGGGCTACGCGGTCGACCAACAGATCGCCGAACTCGGCACTACGGTCGGCGAAGCCCTGATCCGGCCGACGACGATCTACACGAGCGTCGTCCGGCAAGTGCTCGGCCACTACAAGGTCAAGAACGTCGTGCACGGCATCGCCCACATCACCGGCGGCGGACTGCTGGAAAACACCGAACGCATCCTTCCCAAAGGTGTCGATCTGGTCCTGGACAAAGCCTCATGGCAAGTGCCACCCCTTTTCCAGTGGCTGCAGCAACTGGGCGAAGTCCCCGAAGAAGAGATGTTCCACGTTTTCAACATGGGCGTCGGCATGGTCTTCATCGTCAGCCCCTTCTACGCCAACACCGTCAGCGACACGGCGACCAAGCTGGGGCTCAAGTCGTGGCCGATCGGCCATGCCGCCGCCGGCGAAGGCAAGTCGCGCTGGGCATAGGACTCGGGGGCAGCAACATGCAGGCACCTGTCGAACTCGACCACCCGCTGGTTAGACATCATCTGACCATCCTGCGCGACGCGCGGACGCCGCCGGCGCTGTTCCGCGCGCAAACGCGGCGGTTGGCCATGTTCCTGGGCGCGGCTGCCACCGAGGATCTTCCGCTGGTGGAAAAAAGAATCAGCACGCCGGTCAGCGATCTGTGCGGTCATCAACTCGGTCTGCGCATCGCTCTGGTGCCTATCCTGCGAGCCGGTTTGGGGCTGGTCGAACCACTGCAGGATCTGCTGCCCGAAGCCGAAGTGTGGCACTTGGGCATGTATCGCGACGAAGCCACTGCGCAGCCGGTGGAATACTACTGCAAACTCCGCGAAGGCAATCCTTGCGATGTGGCAATGGTGCTCGATCCGATGCTGGCCACCGGCGGCAGTGTCCTGTCGGCGATCGATGCCCTCAAGCGCTGGGGGTGCCGCGACATCCGCGTCCTGGGCGTCATCGCCGCTCGGCCAGGCCTCGAGCGGCTGCAACGCGAACATCCCGACGTGCGAATCTATGTCTGCCAGATCGATCCGGAATTGAACGACCGCAACTTCATCGTTCCGGGGCTGGGCGACGCCGGCGATCGCATCTTCAATACGGGCGGCTAAGAAACGGCGGCTAGGAGTGCGTCCAGCAGCGACTGCTCCGTAGCCTCCGCGGCTTCGGCTGCGGCGGGCCAACCGAGCTCGGCCAGCGTCTGGCTGATCGCCGGACTGAGGCTCAACGGTTTGAGCTGCCCCGCGTAGTCACCGCAGAGTGCATACAGAGTGCGAGCCATATTGGGACTGGTCACCGTTACCCACTGGATCGCGCCGCGCTCGAGCGCATCGATGATCTCATCGGAAAGCTCGTCAGTTGGCACCGCGCGGTAGGCGGTCACGCGCTCGGCGGCCAGTCCCAAACGCACCATTCTTGCCTCGAGCGTCTCTCGAGCCTGATCGGCTTGAGGAAGCAACCAGCGTTCTTCGGCGGCGTGCTCGCACGTGGCCAGGAGCTCAAGCAGGCCGACCGCGCTGAAATCGTGCTCGGGCACCATGTCGGCCCTCAGCCCGCGGTGGGCGAGGGCCTCGGCAGTCTTGGCGCCGACGCAGGCCAGCTGCATGCCGGCGAACACGCGCAGGTCCAGGGCGTGGCTCCAGATCCGGTCGAGCACGGCGTCGACCGCGTTGCGGCTCGTGAACACGATGCCGCTATAAAAACCTTCGGCCAAGCGAACAACTGCCTGGTCGAGTTCGGTTAGATCCCCGGGCGGCTCGATCGCGACGGCCGGCTGGACGAAGACGTCGGCGCCCAGTTCGGTCAGCTGCCGCTCGAGCCACTGGTTTTGTTGGTCGGGTCGAGTCAGCCAAATACCGACCTGCTTCAGCGGCCGCGCATCGAACCAATCGAACTGTTCTCCTAGCTTGGCGACTTCGCCGATGATGACGATGACCGGCGGCCGCAGTTTGTTGGCGGGCGTCAGTTCCTCGGCGACTTCTCCGAGCGTGCAGCGGATCACGCTCTGGTCTCTCCAGTAGCAGCGACGGACGATCGCCGCGTGAGTCTCCGGGGATTTGCCTACGGCGATCAGCCGGCGGCTCCACAGGCTGGCGGTCGTGACGCCCATATAAAAGACCAGTGTGCCAGGAAAGCGGGCCA
>JBQCJB010000644.1:0-3567 GCA_051953155.1 Aureliella sp.
AGGTAGTCTTGGCTTTCGTCAGACTGCTGGCGCCGAAGGCTGTATCCGCACCAGTGAGCAGGTTGCTATTGCCGACGCTGAAGAACGCAGGCACATTCCCTAGCAGCAGCGTGAAGAACAGGTCGTCGATCGATTCGGCGCCGCTGCGTCCCATTTGGCGCGGGATGTCCATGAACGCCGAGAGGTCATCGTTGATGATGTCCTGACGCGTCAGCATCAGAATCTGGCCGTAGGTGTCGGCCTTGTTCGAATACTTCTGCTCGGACAGCTTTCCGTGCTTGAGCTCGCCGTCGGGAGCGACCTTTTCGAAGCCGCCCGTACCGAGCAGTCGGTAACGCGAGACCTCCTTGAAATCCGTTACCGTGCCCACGCTGCATAGGTCAAACGCTGCAATTGGCGTGTTTTCATAGGCGGCCAGGAGTGTCTTGTTCATGACGTTTTCCAGGATGCCCGGCAAGGACATCGTCGAAAATCCGGCCCGAATCGTAGCCGAGCCGTCGCCGAAGACTCGCGGTATGTCGTGCCCTTCGAGCCGAGCGCACTCGGCCACTAGCTCGCGCAAACCGATGTGTCGGATCGGATCGGCAGCATTGAGGGTCCGTTCGCCGAAGTGCGCGAGCAGCTTGCGCTCGTCGAGTCCCACCGACAGACAGCAAGCCGCTTCGAGGACCTCGCGGCGGTACATCGGTTGGCTCGCTTGTTGATCGGGAGCCTTAGGTCGTTCGATTCGTAGCACAGCCAGCTCCGTCTTGGTAACACTCCAACCTTCTTCGATCGCTCGGGCTTCGATCTCGTCGTGGTGGCCGGCGCATAACTTTCGAATACCGCCGATGCGTTTGGATTCGGCCGCAGCCTCGGCGCGCATTTGCATGAGGGGCGAATTTGAATGTGTGCGTTTGTTCTTTTTGCCCAGTTCGAGACTTGCATTGACTGGCTCAAGCTCCGAATCGTCGGCTTCATTGCCAACGTTCTCATCCGTTTCATCGTCCGGCAGCAGACCGGCGGCGATTCGCGCCTCGGTATCATCGTCAGCGCCCAGTGCCACAAAGCTCACCTCGCCGAGCGTCGACTTACGAGCGATGTATACCGGGCCAGCGAACTCTCGGCCGTTGGCCTGTGCCGAGCGACCTTCGGGGATGAAGACCACTTTGTCAGCACTGGCGCCGAGTGAGGCTTGCCACGGAAAACCGTTCTCGCTGGTGGCAATGACTTCCTCGGCCGTCGAACCGACGCCTGAGATCACGCCGGCGACTTCCAGCCGCGAGTCGCGGATGGCAATGTCGTCGGTATGCCCTACGATGCTCGAGCGATCATGGTCCTTGAGAATCGGGCGTGACTTGCGCGTGACGCGCATGCCCGCCAGGTCGACCACGACCGGATAAGGCCAGCCGCCCAACCGCATCGCGCCGCCGGTATAGGCGGTCATCGAAAACTTGCGCAGCGCGGGCTTCCCTTCCTGACCGGTCTCGGCAGCTTGAAGCGCGATCGAGGTTGCGTCTTCGCACACAATCCGCAGGTTGTTTGGCACCGACTCAGCACTGGCTTCAGTCTGCTGGCTGGGCGAGTTCTTCTTCGTCATCCGTAACATCTCCAGGAGAAAACGAGCTTGAGTCCGATGCCAGCCCGAGCTCGCGCATGAGCGAGAGTTCTTTGGCGCGTTGTTTTAATTCCGCCTCCCAATCACGACCCTGCCGCGCAAATTCATGGGCCAAGGTCGTCGTGTGATTGGCGAGGCGGATTTTCTGGGCGTTGGCTTCTTTGGCCGGATCCACGTGTTCGTGTCCGTCCCAAAACCATTGGTGCTCGAAGGTAGAACCGAGCATGCGAAGCGAATTAGGCAGATAGCCCTCGATTAAGATGGCTTCGCGCAGCCACGCCCGCAGAATGGGATCGAGTACGATGCGCGCCATCTGCGATTGCTCGACACGGATCGATTTGTAGTATGTCTGGTGATCGAGCCGGCCTGAGGCATAGTTGTAGCCCGAGCTATTTCCGGCAGCGACGTTGAACGGCATGTTTAGACAGCGGGCGATTTCGTTGAGTATCTCGCGCTTGAACTCGGCGTAGGTGGTCGCTGGTTGTTCAGCCTGGAGTTGGCTCATCTTCCAGCCGCCGGGCATGGTGAGCAGCATCCGTTTTTCGAGCTCGATCGGTTCGAACGGTTCTGCTGCGTCCGCTTCACCGCCCGCCGGCGCATCGGTGTAGAGAATGCCAGCGAAGTCGGCTGCAGTTTCGGCGGCTGCGAGAACGGCCAGCGTGAACCGCCGCAGCTGAGCAAACAGCGGCAGTGCCGGTGTAATGTCCGGGATACCGCGAATCTGTCCCGGCCGGTCGCAGCGGAAATAATGAATGACCGAGTATGCGTCGACCGAATCGTAGTTGTCGTTAAGAGAGAATGCGTCGTCGCCGGGATGCTCTTTCAGCACGTCATAGGTTACTGGGTTCCCGTGTTCATCGAACTGGATACCGTCGATATAACGGCCCTGGTCGAGACTCAGCGTCGGCGATGTAACCTGCTCAGCTTCGACGAGTTTGAGATCGAGCTGTACGGGCGAAGCAATGCGGGGATTGCTGGTGAGGAGTCCGAACGATTCGCCGTCGGATACTCGGGCAAGGCGCATGGTGCGCAGCTTCTCGGCCAGCCCAATCGCATCGGCCCACGCAGAGAACTGTTGTTCGACAATGCGATTGGCCAGTGCATCCGCCGTGAGCATCTGCAAACGCGGGCCGGTGCCAACGCAATCGTTCGCCAGAGTCAGTGTGATCCCGCGGGCGTAGGAGTTATTGGCAATCTCGTATCGCGAACGGTTGCGAAGCGTTCGCCGAACTTCGGGGCTGTTCGCGGCGCTAGCCGACAGACCGTCGGCAGCGGCCCAGTGACGAGCGTTGTCGACGGTCGTCGTCGCAGCGTCGTAGCGGCCAAGCAGCCGCACGAGCGAAAAGGGGTGCCGGGCCGAGCGTCCACGGGCGAGCGACCGGCTTTCGCCGCCGCTTGCCTTGCTCCACATCCCTGACAACAACTTCAACATCCCTGAACCAATCCCTACTGCGAAGCCCGACACCCCTGACAGCACAAACAAGCTCGATTCACCAGTGGGCGGTCAATCCGCGCCCGGTGGCACCAGCTTGTTGAAGCGAAGACCACGTTTCTTCTGCGAGACGCCTTCCTTGGATGCCAGATACTTGTCCGCAGCGATCTGCTCAGTCAGCTTGTGCTGCTCGACGCTGCCGGCATCTCCCGATGCCTTGGCGGGCGCTTGTGCGGCTTCGCGGATCGTCGCGTCCAAGTTTTCTGACATGTCCTGGCTCGCCTAGTGATGAAGATGTGGTCTTCTATCTGTAGGAATACCCGGCGGAAGTGCAGATTGACGGAACGCGACGCTCAACACATAAAGAAATTGCCTATATAGCGCCGCAGACGAACTGCGCCGATGTGTTCCGCCAACGCAAGCGACGCGCCGTGGTACGTTTTGACGCGCGTCATCCGGTCCGCTAAAGTTGCGCTTACCTCAACCTGTCAGGGAGAAAAGAAATGAGCGGCACAATCTTTCCAGCGGCAGTCCTGCT
>JBQCJB010000645.1:0-13055 GCA_051953155.1 Aureliella sp.
ACCGCGAGCCCGATGCGACCGCCGCGCCGGCGTCGACGCCGGAAAGCCAGTTGCAACTGGCTGCCCCCAAGGCGAGTTCCTCGCAAGAGGATGTGCTCCCCGCGCCGCATCCGCGTTCGATTCTCGAACGTTGACATTATCGCCTGCGGACAGCCAGCTCAGCCCTTCGGCGTCGAGCTCGAGCTGTCGGTGAGCGACGGCGGGACGCGAGCGATCATCGGCCGCTGTCCGCTCTCAGCGATCTCTCCCAACTGCGCGCAGGCTGTGGCCAGTTCGTCCCAGCCCGCGTTACCGGCGGCACCGCGAACGCGATGCGCAATCAAAGCCGCTTGTTGCAAGTCGCCTCGCGAGAGCGCGCTTCGCAAGCGTTCCAGCTCGACGGGCAACTGATCTTCGAGCAGCTTGCGCAACTGTGAGCGCAGCCCGCCGAAGCCGTCGTCGCGCGATCCTCCCGCCGCTGCTGTCGTGTGCGTTTCACGCAGCGATGCACACTGCAATGAAAACTGCGCAAGCCGCTCGAGAGCCGCGGCCAGCGCGGCCTCATCCACAGAGCGCTCAGCCGGCAGGCCTTGTTCCGCGATTTGCCCGCTCAGCAGAACCTGCAAGTCTTCGATGGCCAAGGGCTTGGTCAGCACCGCGTCGACCTGCGCGTCGGCGGGAAACGGCTGGGCTGAAAAGTGGACGTCGGCCGTGACGATGGCAATCCCGACCTGCGCGCCCGAATCGGCTGCCGCGCGACGCACTCGCCGGACCAGAGCCAGTGGATCTTCGTCCGGCAAATGTGCATCGAGCAAGATCCACTCCGGCCGATGCTGCTGGAACAGTTCCCAGGCGCGCGGGAGGTCGCGAGCCGCGACCGCAGTCCATCCCAACCGCCGCAGATAGGCCTTGAGCACGATCCGATTGACGCGGTGGTCGTCGACGACCAAAACCTCCGCTCGCGCGGCTGCGTCCGGTGCGCCCGGTGCGAGAACGGCCCTGCGTGGCTTAGTTCGACTCCGCGCTCGATTCAATCGCGACTTGGTTTGGCTACCTTCGCCAACAGAGCTGCTGGGCTCGACCCTCAGCGCTTTCAGCGTCAGCGTGAACGTACTGCCATGCCCAGGCGTACTCGTCAGCGCGAGACTGCCCCCCATCGCCCGCGCCAGCGAAGCCGTGATAGCCAACCCCAACCCGAGGCGCGCTCCGCCGACTGCCGATCCAGCTGCCGAACGGGCTGCCGATCCAGCCACTGAGCCCTTCGGCGGGCCGAGCCGCACGAAGCTGTCGAAGATCCGCTGCTGGTCCTCCGGTGCGATACCGCAGCCGGTATCTGTGACGCGAATGACCAACCGTTCAGCGCCCGCCTCCGCTTCGAGATGACACGAACACGCGACGCTGCCGGAGTCGGTATAGCGAATGGCGTTTTGCAACAGATTCGTCACCATCTGATGCAGGCACTGGCCGTCCAGCCAGTAGCGAGCCTCTGCGCCCAACTGCACATTGGAACTGAGTGTCAAATCTTTGCGACGAGCCAAGGGTTTCAGCCAAGCCATGCTCTCAGCGATGACGCGTCGGACATCGACCGCGGTCGGCACGATCAGCAACGGGTTGCCGGCTTCGGCGCCGGCGACGTCTAACAAGTCATCGACTAACCGCTGAAGAGTTCGCGCGGCGCGGATCACGGCTTCGATTCGCCGTCGTTCCGCCTTGGGGAGCCGCTCGCGACGGACCAGGCGCAGCATGCCGAGCGCGGCATGCAGCGGCGTTCGCAATTCGTGACTTACTCTTGCCAGAAACTCGGTCTTGGCTCGACTGGCCGCTTCGGCAGCGTCCTTGGCTCGCGCCAATTCCTGAGTCAGACCTTGCAACCGCGCAAAGGCTCCAGACAGCGAGGCCACCGCCGGCGAAAAGATCAAGCAACCCTCGCAGACGAGCACCAACATCGTCGCCAGCAGCAGCCCGCGTTCAATCCACTGCAACTGGGAAACGCGTTGCCGCGAATCGGCAGCCAACTGCGCCACGATCGCATCCATGCCCTCGAGAAAAGCGTCGCTCTGCTCGACCAAAGTCCTGCTCTCGGCAGCCGACAGCAGAGGCGCTCCCCCTGCGGCTTCGCGAGCCAACGCCTGCTCGACCAGCCGCGCGACGTGCGAGATCGAAGGGTCGAGCGCGGCGAAGAGCGGCTCGACCGGTCGGAGGTTTGCTCCCGTCAATTCCGCGGAACCTCGGCCGCCGGCCAGCCCGCTGTAATTGCTCTGCCAAAGGGTCAGTTGTTCCTTTAACTCGCGGCGCGTATTCGAGCGCGGGCCGCCACTGCTAGCCTCGGCCATCAACGAAAGCGTCAGTCTCGGGATGCGTTGGCTGAGCATGCGCTGCCGGCCACACTGGTTGACGATCGTCGTATCTTCTTCGAGAGTCGCCAGAGACCACTGCACGACGACTTGGCCAGCGACGGTCAAGGCGGCGACAAGGCTGAGCGCGAGAACGTAACGGCGAGTCATCGAGCGCGGTTCGGTCATGGCTGACTAGCCGCTCGTGCGCCTGCGGAGGTCGCCGCCGATTCGGACAAGCGCGCCAGGTCGATCTGCGCCAGGGCGATCTTTTTGCGCAGGCTGGTGCGGGTCATACCAAGCACTTTGGCCGCCTGCGCTTGATTGCCGCGCGTGTGCTGCAGCACCAATTGCAACAGCGACCTGTCCAACTGACTGAGCACTTCCTCGTACAGGCGGTCGGTCCCCGCGTGCAAACGCTGGCGAACAAAGCTGGCCAATTCCCAAGCAGAGCCCGATGCCTCGCTGCGATCGTCGGCGTGCGCGGCCAAGCGTGCAGCGGATGGTAGCCCGATCGGTTCGCTTTCAACCGAAGTTGATGCCACTTGCCCCAGAGCCTGGCCGCTGCCCAGCGAGCGGCGGAGCGCGTCGGTAGCCAAGACGGCGCCGCGCGATTCCATCAGCACGCTTTGCAACACGCTTTTCAGCTGCGCGACGTTACCGGGCCAGTCGTAATGGCGCAGCAAGTCCATCGCGGCTGGGCTGACGCGCGGCGGAGGATGGTGCTCGCTGGCTGGGGCGACGCGCGCGAGGCGATGCATGAAGTGCGCGACCAGCAGTTCGACATCCTGTTCGCGCTGCCGCAGCGCCGGGACCCGCACCGTGTAAGGACTAAGGAAGTAGAAGAGGTCGCTGCGGAGTTTGCCGCGCTCGAGCAATTGTTCTCTGGGATAGACTGTCGACGCGATCAATCGCACTCCGCCTGCGGGACTGGTCGGCTGTTGCTTGAGCAGTTCCAGCAGTCGCGATTGAAGCTCGCTGGAAAGAGCCGAGAGCTCTTCCAGCAGCAGCGTCCCGCCATCGCACGCGGGAAAGAGATCGGTAAGAAAGGAGTGGCTGGCGGCTTGCGCATCGCTCCGTTCGATGGCCGCCTCGAACTGTTGAACGTTGACTTTCAAAAACGGAGCCTGCTGACGGCTGCCGTACTGGTGAATCGCGCGGGCGATCATCTCCTTGCCCGTACCGACTTCGCCTTCGATCAACACGGGAGCCGGGAGACTGGCCAGGCGGCCGATGCACTTATAAACCTCCTGCATCGCGCGGCAGCGTCCGACCAGGACGTCGTTCTGGCCGTCAGGCTCCTTGCCCTCGCAATCGTCCGCCGCTCGGCTGCCGTCGCCGTCGATCAGGACGGGCATGCGCGTCAAGCGACGGTACTCGAGCGTTTCGCAAATTCGCTGCTTGAGCAGTGCGAAGTCGAGCGGCTTGGTCAGGTAATCAAACGCGCCCTGCTTGATCGCTTCGATGGCGGTGTGGGCTCCCGACTGCGCCGTGATATAGAGAATCGGTCGCAACCGGTCCTGGGCGATGAACTGGCCGACGACATCGAGTCCGTGGCCGTCGGGCAGAAGATGGTCGAGGATGATGACGTCGAACCGCTGCTCTGCGGCCGCTCGGATGCCGTCAGCTAATGTGGTCGCCGCGGTGACGTCCGCTGCGAGGCTGCCCCCGGTCGAAACGTCCACGGCCAGAGCGTGAACGAGTGGTGCCATGCTCGAGTCGTCATCGACGACCAGGATGCGGGCGTGTTTGGAATTCGGGACGGACATAGCGCCTCGATCGCTGCTGCCCTAGTCGCCCGCCCGCAAACCAAGAACAAGCTTTGCTGAATCCTCGACGAGCACGCCGACGTTGCGCCGCAGCTCGTTTCAATCCGAGCCATTCTAACCAAGGCTTTCTCGCCAGCGAACAGAGCTTTCGCGGATCAAATGCGGTTCGATCCGGCGTGACCGAGCCAACGTCGGCGAATCTGCCCCACTCTTTCCGCCAGTGTCGCCGATTCCGTCAGCCCGCCAAAGCGTCAGGCAATTTTTTTTCTAGCGTGCACAGTGTTCAGCCGCCAACCGTTCAGCCCGCCAACCGTCGTTCGTCGCGCTCGTCGCCCGTGTCGCTCGCTTTCCCTCACCGCGCGATGAACAGCGCGTGATCATGGATTGCTCGGGTGAGCACTTTTTGACCACTCATTCGGCACTGACCGCCGAACAATTCTCGGGCAGCGATGCCTCGAAAGGTCGCAGCCCGAAACGGCTCGAGCAGCGGGATGCCTTTTTCGTTCGGGCGGATCGTATTCCCGCCGCAGGCCGCTAGCGGACGAACAAACCGCCCTTGGGGAGACATATCCGCGCCGCCGGCGCAACTGTCGGGCAGTCGTTGGCACCGGAGGTGCGAAACCAACAGGCATCGACCGACGTGGTTTCGATTTGACCTGCAAGGGAGACGCTTCGATGGCAGAAGCCAGCCGCCAGACGCCCCGCCGCAATCCGAGCGAGCGGACGGTATCGCCACTACTGCGGCGCCGTCTGTTGCAAGGCATCGGCAGTGCAGTGGCTTCCGTAGGTGTTAACGGCTGGCCCGGCTTTATGCCCGCGGTGTATGCATCGGATGCACCCGAGCAGACCAGCTTGCGTTTCGGCCTCATCGGACTGACCGACTGCGCGCCGCTGGTTGTCGCGCACGAGCGCGGGCTCTTCAAAGAATTCGGGCTCCGATCCACGCCGGTCAAACCGGCTAACTGGGCGGCTGTCCGCGACGCGCTAGTCAAAGGGGACGTCGACTGCACGCACATGCTGTTGGGAATGCCGATCGCCAGCTCGATGGGGCTAGCCGGCACGAAGCCCGTCGCCATGATCGCTCCTTGGATACTCAATCGCAACGGCCAGGCGATCTCGCTCAAGTCCGCCTGGACGGGAAAGGCCACCGACGAACCCAGCACGCTCCGGCCATTGGTCGACGAGGCGCGCAGGCAGGGCCGCAAAGCCACCTTCGCCATGACGTTCCCTACCGGAACTCACGCTATGTGGCTGCGTTATTTCCTGGCTGCCGGCGGCGTGCATCCGGACAGGGATGTGCAACTGCTGACCATCCCGCCGCCACAGATGGTCCAGAACATGCGCTTCGGAAAGATGGATGGTTTTTGCGTCGGCGAACCATGGAACGCGCGCTCGATCGCCGAGCGCGTCGGCTTTACCGCCATCACCACGCAAGAGATCTGGCCCGACCATCCCGAGAAAGTCTGCGCGTTCACGGCTGAATATGCAGAGAGAAACCCCAAGACGGTCAAAGCGGTTTTGAAAGCCCTGCATCAGGCCAGCCTCTGGTTGGACGACTTCAGCCACCGCGCAGAGATCTGCGACGTGCTGGCCCGCGATGCCTACATCAAATGCAATCGCAATCACATCCTCGGACGCATGTTGGGTGTGTGCGATTACGGCGACGGCCGCAAACGCCAAGACCCTCATCCGATGACCTTCCATCGACGCAACTGCAACTATCCGCAGCCGGCGTATGCCAAGTGGTGGCTCACTCAGTTTCGCCGCTGGGGCATGGTCGAAGGGCAACCGGACTACGAAGCAGTCGCCCAGAGCGTGATGCGCAGCGACATCTACGAAGAGGCGATGCGCGAAGTCGGCGCTGTCCACTCCGGCCGCGACGATTCGCCCTGGACGATGTGCGACGGAGTTCGCTTCGACCCCAGCGCCGACTGCGAGTCATACGCCAATAGCTTTGCAATTCACAACCTGAAGGGATAGAGGCAAACCGGATGACACTTGCCAGGTTACAGAAACTGTTTTTCGATCACTGCGTCTTGCCCGCCGTCGGCTTGAGCGTTTGCCTGCTCCTGTGGTGCTTGCTGTCGTTGGCGACTTACGACGCCGAGTTTCAGACCAGCGATTTCCCGTCGCCGCTGACGACGTGGCAGGAAAGCGCCAAGTACTTCGCCCATCCCTTCTCCAGCAATCCGGCAGAAGGTTACGACGGCATCGGTTTGGAAATCTGGCGGTCGTTGCAGTTAGTTGCCATGGGCTTCGGCTTGGCGATGCTGGCCGCGATTCCGCTCGGCTTTCTGCTAGGCGGCAGCCAGCGCTTTGCACGGATGTTCGATCCCATCTTTCAAATCTTGCGGCCCATTTCACCGCTGGCCTGGTTTCCGCTGGCCGGCCTGATCGTCATCGCCATCCGTCGGTATGACGAACAAGTGGACGCCACGCGGCTGCAGTGCATTTTCACGATTGCGATGTGTTCGATCTGGCCCACGATCCTGAACACCGCCGTCGGCGTGCGCGCGATTCCACAAGACTACTTGAACGTGGGCAAGGTGCTGCGGCTGTCGCCCTGGCGAATGTTCACCCGCATCCTGCTGCCGGCGACCCTGCCGACTATGTTCACGGGCTTTCGCCTCAGCCTGGGCATCGCCTGGCTGGTGATCGTTGCCGCCGAGATGCTCTCGGGCACCAACGGCATCGGGGCTTTCGTCAACAACCAATACCAAAGCGGCACTTACGGCCCGATGCTGGCCGCAGTGATCGTCATCGGTCTGGTTGGTTACGTGCTCGATCGACTCATGAACGTCATTGAGACTCGGGCGGCAACACTGATCAGCCTGCCGGCTCGCTTGGGCCGCTGGCTGCAGGCGCGGTTGTATCGTCCGGCAGCGGTGTCGCCCGAAGCCCACGGTCGCAGGTTGCCAGAGAACCATTCGCTAACCAGGGAGTCGGGCGATGTCGCTGCTAGAACTGCATAACGTGAGCAAAGCGTACGACGGCGGCGCAGGGGCGGTGCCCGTGCTACGCGACATCCAACTGTCGATCGAAGCGGGCCAGTTCGTCGCCATCGTCGGCTATTCGGGGACCGGCAAGACGACCTTGATTTCGCTGCTGGCCGGTCTGTGCGCCTGCGATTCCGGCCGCATGTCGATGCATGGCCGGCCGATCACCGGCCCAAGTCCCGAGCGCGGGATCGTGTTCCAAAACTACTCTCTGCTCCCGTGGCTGAGCGTTCTGGAGAATGTGATGCTGGCCGTTGGCCAAGTGGCTCGCAACAGCAACTTCAGCCAGCAAGTCGAACGGGCGCGGCGGGCGATCGAACTGGTGAACCTTTCGCATGCGGCCGACAAGCTTCCCAGCGAGCTGTCCGGGGGTATGCGGCAGCGCGTGGCCCTGGCCAGGACGCTGGCGACCGAACCCGAAGTGCTGCTGCTGGATGAACCACTGTCGGCCCTCGATGCGCTCACGCGAGCCACGCTGCAGAATGAAATCCTGTCGATCAGCCAGCGGCTGCGCTCGACAGTGTGCATGATCACCGGCGATGTCGACGAAGCCCTGTTGATGGCCGATCGCGTCGTGCCGCTGTTGCCGGGCGCCGACCAGGGCGCGACGCTCGGCGAAGCGGTCGAGGTCCCCTTTCCGCGTCCGCGCACCCGCAGCGGGTCCATGAACCACGCCGCCTTCAACCCCCTCAAGCGCCGCATCGTCGACCAACTCATCTCCGCCCGGCGGTTGGCCGAGAACCAGCTCTGCGAGGTGATGGTATGAACACCAAGTATCTCGAGTGCTGGCACCTGCGCAAGGAATTTGTTACCGCCGGCTATGGTCAGCAGCCGTTCGTGGCGGTCGGCGATTTCACGCTCAACGTCGCCCAAGGAGAGTTCGTCTCGATCATCGGACACAGTGGCTGCGGCAAGAGCACGGCTTTGTCGATAATCGCCGGCCTGGAGGCGCTCGATGGCGGCGGCCTGGTGCTCGACAACGCTGAAGTCCGCGGGGCAGGCACCGATCGGGCAGTCGTGTTCCAGTCGCCCAACTTGCTGCCCTGGCTGACCGCTTTGGAAAACGTCTTGCTGGCGGTCGATCAGGTCATGCCGCACGCCCAAGCCACCGCGCGTCGCGAGGCAGCCATCTACTGGCTCAAACGCGTAGGCCTGGCTCGCGCGCTGGACAAGAAACCAGCGCAGCTCAGCCAGGGTATGCAACAGCGCGTCGGGATCGCGCGGGCTTTCGCCCTCCAGCCCAAAGTCCTGCTGCTGGATGAACCCTTTGGGATGCTCGACGCGCTGACCCGCATCGAACTAGAGGATGTGCTCATGGAGGTGTGGACGGCACAGCGGATCACAACCTTGATGGTCACGCACGATGTCGACGAAGCCATCTTGCTCAGCGATCGCATCGCCATGATGACCGACGGACCGGCAGCCACGATCGGCCGCATCCTGCCGGTTCCGCTGCCGCGGCCGCGCGACCGCGAAGCGCTCAGCGATTCGGCGATCGCTCTTCAATGCCGCGAGAGCATCTTGGAATTCCTGGAAAACCCACGATGAACGCACTGCTCGAGCAACTGATTCACGAGCAAGCAGAACTGACCGCGGTCGAGCGTTTCGAGCATTGGCGCGCAGCGTCAGCCGCACAATCTCGACTCACCGAGACTTATCGCGCGTTGTTGCCCGCCGCACCTCCCGACGCTGGGCAGCAGTACGCCTTCGAAGTCGACCTGGACAAGTGCAGTGGCTGCAAGGCCTGCGTGGTCGCCTGCCACACGCTCAACGGGCTCGACGAGAGCGAAACCTGGCGCAAAGTCGGTTTGCTGACCAGCACATCGCCGCAGACTCCGATCAAGCAACACGTCACGACGGCTTGCCACCACTGCGTCGATCCGGGTTGCCTGCGAGGTTGCCCAGTGCTGGCGTATGAAAAAGATCCGCTGACCGGCATCGTGCGGCACCTGGACGATCAATGTTTCGGCTGCAAGTACTGCACGCTGATGTGCCCCTATGAAGTTCCACAGTACAGCCCGGCGCTCGGCATTGTTCGCAAGTGCGATATGTGCTCCCAGCGTTTGGCCCACGGCGAAGCCCCTGCCTGCGTACAAGCCTGCCCAACCGAAGCGATCAAGATAACGCTGACCTCCGTCGAACTCGTTCGCAGTAGCGCCAGCGTCGCTGGTGAGCAATTGGTGGCGACGGCTCCGGCCAGCGGGTTAACTC
Source organism: Aureliella sp. (assembly GCA_051953155.1). GTDB lineage: Bacteria > Planctomycetota > Planctomycetia > Pirellulales > Pirellulaceae > Aureliella. The sequence continues at coordinate 9,289 of JBQCJB010000645.1, forward strand.
TGCCCACGACGCGTTTCGTGTCCCAGCGGCTGGGCGCGGTGGCTCGCGATTCGCAGTTGCTGCGTTCTCGCGAGACGATGATCGATACGGCCGAACCGGGTCACCACCCGCTGGCTGGCATGCTGGTTTTGACACAAGCCAGCGTCGGAGCCTGGATCATCATCGCCGGCTTGGCGTTGACGCGGCAAATGCCCGCGCGCTATGCAGTCCTCCCGGCATGGATGGCCACCGCGCTTGGAATCGCAGGCGTGCATTTGGCGCTGCTCCATCTCGGCCGTCCATGGCTGGCCTTTCGGTCGTTTCTGGGCTGGCGCACCAGTTGGCTCAGCCGCGAGGCCATCGCCTTCGGCGTCACTATGCCACTAGCATTGGCCAGTGCCGTGGCAGCCACACTCGGAAGTCCGCTCTTTTCGATCGCGGCGGCAGCGACGTCTGCGCTAGGCGCGGTGGCTGTCGTGTGTTCGGCCATGATCTACGTGGCGACCGGGCGGCGGCTTTGGTCAGCGGCCCGCACGCTCAGCGAGTTCATCGCGACATCACTTGGGTTGGGGCTGGCGATCAATGCAGCCAGTTGGGCTGGAGATGAGATGTTGCGGGCGCTGTTGGCCAGTTCCGTCTTGTGTGGCTGCGCTTTCGTACCCAAGTGGAGCGATTGGCGGCGGGCTGGGCAGGACCGGCTTTCGCTCGAAAACCTCCCAGGCCGCAGCGGACGATTGTTGCAAGGCGAACTGGCGCGAGCCTGGCGCAGCGCCTGGGGCTGGCTCGCGGCGGCGGTAGGCATCGTCATCGCCAGCGCGCTTGTCAATGCTCGTGCGTCGGAGCCGCTGACCGGCACGGCCTTTGTCGCCACCTGGTCCGGTAGCGCGCTGTGCATGCTGGCCGCTCAGTGGACGCTGCGCTGGCTGGCCTTCGCTTCGGTTGTCTTTCCGCGGATGCCGGGAGCGAAAACATGAGCACACGCGCACCTCGCTCCGGCGTTTTTTTCCAGCTGCCGCAGCTGCCTCAGTGGCCGCAATTGCGACAGCTCGACGGGCCGTTGACCGAGCGACTCCAGTTGTCGCCGGCGCCCGATGGCCTGAGCGCGCTGACCGCTCGAGACATGCCCGACACGACGACGACAGCCGTCTGCGGATTTTGCTCGACCGGCTGCGGATTGCAGATACATTTGCGCGAGGGACGCGCGATTAACGTAACGCCCGATCACGACTACCCGGTCAATCTCGGCATGGCTTGTCCGAAGGGTTGGGAAGCTCTGCGAGTTCTCGACGCGCCGGACCGAGCCACCCAGCCGCTGCTGCGTCGGCCCGACGGCAGCCGCCAGCCGCTCAACTGGACGGATGCGATCGACGAATTCTGCAACCGCTTCCAAAACATCCTGCGCGAGCACGGTCCAGAGTCGGTCGCGTTTCTCAGCACCGGACAGATCCCGTCCGAGGAGATGTTTTTTCTCGGCTGCCTGGCAAAGTTCGGGATGGGCCTGATCCATGGCGATGGCAACACCCGCCAGTGCATGGCCACGGCCGTCACGGCGTACAAGCAAGCCTTCGGATTCGACGCCCCGCCACTAGCCTACGCCGATCTCGAGCATTCCGACGTCCTGGTGTTCGTCGGTGCCAATCCATGCGTAGCGCATCCGATTCTGTGGCAACGCGTACTCCGCAATCCGCATCGACCGAAGTTGATCGTTATCGATCCTCGCAAAACCGAAACCGCCATGGCGGCCACTGAACATGTCGCGCTGCGTCCCAAGAGTGATCTGGTTCTGTTGTACGCCTTGGCGCACGCGCTGATCGAGCGTGGCTGGATCGATCGAGAGTTTATCGCTGCGCATACCCACGGGTTCGAAGCCTTCCGGACGCACGTGGCCCGCTTCGACGCGGAGCGAGTGCGCAGCGAGTGCGGGATATCGGCCGAGCAATTCGAGCGAACAGTCGCAGCGATTGGACGCGGAAAGCGCGTGTCCTTCTGGTGGACGATGGGGGTCAACCAAAGCCACCAAGGCGTGCGCACGGCGCAAGCGATCATCAATCTGGCGCTGATCACCGGCAACATCGGTCGGCCGGGCACCGGCGCGAACAGCATCACCGGCCAATGCAACGCCATGGGCTCGCGGCTGTTCAGCAACACCAGCAGCCTGGTCGGCCATCATGACTTTGCCAGCGCCGAGGACCGCCAGAAAGTGGCTGCGGCGCTGGACATTCCGATCGAAAGAATCCCGGATCGCCACAGTTGGACCTACGACCAGATCCTGTCAGGTATCGAAGCGGGACGGATTCGCGGGCTGTGGATCGTGGCCACCAACACGGCTCATTCCTGGATCGACAGTCACCGCGCCAGGCGGCTGCTCGACCAGTTGGACACGCTGGTCGTGCAGGACATGTATCACTCCACCGAGACGGCGAGCGCGGCTGACCTGCTGCTGCCTGCCGCTGGTTGGGGCGAGAAGGAAGGGACGTTCATCAACAGCGAACGGCGGCTCGGCGTGCTCAAGCGCGTGGCGCGCGCTCCGGGCCAAGCCCTATCCGACTTTTCGATTTTCCGCTTGATCGCCCAGCGCTGGGGTTGCGGCGAAATGTTCGCCGACTGGACGAGCCCGGCGGCGGTCTTTCAGCGCATGAAGCGTGTCACGCGCGGGCAACCCTGCGACATCACAGGCATTGCCGACTACGCCATGCTCGATCGCTGCGGGGGCATCCAATGGCCCTGGTCAGAGCGCGACGGCCAGCAGCGGGATTTGCCACCGGCCGAGCGACGGCTGTTCGAAGATGGCAAGTTCTATCACGGCGATCAGCGAGCGCGCATGCTGTTCGAAGATCCGGTCAGCCCGCCGGAGCCGACCGATGGCGAATATCCATTTCTGCTGCTGACCGGCCGCGGCAGCGTCAGCCAGTGGCACACGGAAACCCGCACGCGCAAAAGCCCGGTCCTGCGCCAGCTCGCTCCCGATCATCCGCAAGTGGAAATCCATCCCGAAGATGCTCGGGCTCTCTCGATTCGCGACGGAGATCGAGTCCAAGTCACCAGCCGCCGCGGCAGTGCAGTCGTCCGCGCGTGGGTCACCAGCACCGTCCAGCCCGGGCACCTCTTCATGTCGATGCATGACTGCCAGACCAACCATTTGACGCTCGAAGCGGTGGACCCGCTCTCGCGGCAGCCGTCGTACAAACACTGTGCCGTATCGATCCGCCGAAACCCTTCTGTTTAGCACTCCCAGGACGCATGGCGATGAATGCACCCAACGGATTTTCAGCCAACGAGTTTTCCAAAGAGCAGCAGGCGTACTTGCAAGGCCTGATGCTCGGATCCGATGTCGCCCGCAAGGTGCATCGCTTGCCGGTGCTCAGCGGTTCCGGTTTGGGGCCCATGCCAAATCTTTCCAGTAGCGGTCCGTCCGCGGCCGGTTTGTCGGCGGCGGGAGCAGCGGCGGGAGCGGCGCCCGCAGCGGCAGCGAGCCATCTCAGCAGCCGGCATGCACAAGGGCTCCAGCGCGCGGCAGCCACTGGCAAACCATTGCCGGCCGAAGAAAAGGCCAAGCGCGACAAGGATGCCTTGGAACTGTGGAGCGAGATCGGCGAGCGCGCGGCGCGCGGCGAGTTCCCGCGCGGCGCCGATGTCTTTCTGACCAAGACACACGGCTTGTTTTACGTGGCGCCGGCGCAGAACGCTTTCATGTGCCGACTGCGCATCGCCGGCGGGGTTCTCCGCGCCGATCAATTGTCCGGGCTGGCGCGCTTGGCCGAAGAGTTTGCCGGCGGCAGCGCCGACTT
>JBQCJB010000646.1:0-3090 GCA_051953155.1 Aureliella sp.
CGCGTCGGTCGGGTATTTGAAGACCAGCACATCCCAGCGTTCCGGGTCGCGGAACAAGTAATCAAACTTGCTGACCAGAATGCGATCGCCGCTGAAGGTGGCGTGGTTGCGGTTGCCCGCCAGGTCGAAGGCGTTGGTCGCGCGGCAGATCGAGCATGTACCACCGACGGCGACGCTATTGGTCGGGCCGTTGTCGTCTTTGTCGAATTCCGGGCTAGCCGTGCTCTGATACTCCGTACCGCAATGCTCGCAGATCGTGTCCTTGTGGGCGCCCATCAGCGTCGGGGCCATCGAGCCGGTGGGAATGACGAACGCTTCGGCGACAAAGGCGCGGAACAGGAACGCCAGAATAAAAGCGACGATCACCGATTCGACGGTTTCGCGGATCGCGTGCGGGTTTTGATGTTTCTTGCTGCTGGCATCCAAATTTACTGGTGCTGGCATCGCATTATCGCCGACCATGCGTCCGTCCCACACAAAAGTTCCAAGGTCGAAAGAGCATTCATCCAGCCCTTGAGTATAGCCGCTTTGGCCGCTGGGTTCGCGGCCAGTTTGCCTCGGCTGCGGCGACCGAATAGACTGCACGCTCGGCTAGCGGGGCACGGAAAGACGACTCTCTCTCAGCGAAGCGACGTTTGCGATGCGATTTGCGATATGCAACGAGACTTTTCAGGACTGGCCTTGGGATCGGGCGCTCGATTTGACGCTCGAATGCGGATACACCGGCTGGGAAATTGCGCCGTTTACCATCGGCGGGCGAGCTGACCAGTTGCCTCCGTCGCGGCGTGACCAACTGGCCCAGCAAATCGCGCGAGCGGGCGTCGAGGTGGTGGGGCTGCACTGGCTGCTCGCCAAGACTGAGGGTTTTCATTTGACGACGGCCGACACGTCGATCCGCCAGCGCACCGCCACTTACCTTTGCCATCTAGCCGAGCTGTGCCGCGATCTGGGCGGTTCGATCATGGTCCTGGGTTCGCCCCAGCAGCGGAATTTCCCGGCCGAGATGACGCACGAGCAGGCCGCCGACCATGCGACCTGGGTCCTGGAACAAATGCTGCCGATCCTCGAGGCCCAGCGCGTGACGCTGGCGATCGAACCGCTCGGACCGGGCGAGGGGAACTTCCTCAACCACGCTGCCGATGCCGTGGCCATCATTGATCGGCTCAACTCCCCGTGGGTGCGACTGCACTTGGACGTCAAGGCGATGAGCACCGAAGGGGTGCCGATCGATCAGTTGATCGTCGACAATGCCCGGCACCTGGCTCACTTCCACGCCAACGACCCGAACCGCCAAGGGCCCGGCATGGGCGATGTCGACTTCGTACCGATCTTCGCCGCCTTGCGCTCGATCGGCTATGAAGGCTGGGTCAGCGTCGAAGTGTTCGACTATTCGCCAGGCATCGAACGCCTGGCGCGGGAGAGCATGCAGAACATGCGCTCCGCGCTTCGCAAACTCGATCAACACGCCTGATCGCTGCCGGCGTTCTACGCAGTGTGAATGGCGCGACCGGTGACAGCCAGGGCCGCTTCGTGCACCAGTTCCGAAAGCGTCGGATGCGCGTGGCAGCAGCGGGCCACGTCTTCACTGCTGGCTCCGAACTCGATCGCCGCGGCCGCTTCGGCAATCAAGTCGCCGGCGCGAGCGCCGATGATGTGCACGCCAAGCACGCGATCGGTTTTGGCATCGGCCAACATCTTGACGCGTCCCTGCGTTTCACCCAGAGCCAGAGCGCGACCGCTGGCTCCGTATGGGCAAATTCCCTTGGCGTAAGCGATGCCCGCTTCCTTCAGTTGCTCCTCGGTCTTGCCTACCGATGCCACCTCGGGATGCGTGTAAGCCACCCCTGGAATCGCATCGTAGTTGATATGGCTCTTCATGCCCGCGATGCGTTCGACGCACACGATGCCTTCTTCGCTGGCCTTATGCGCGAGCATCGCACCGCCGATCAGGTCGCCGATCGCGTAAATACCTGCCACACCGGTTTGAAAATTTTCGTCGACGGCGATGAACCCGCGGCGATCGGTTTCGATGCCGACGTTTTCCAGGCCGATATCGGTCGAGCACGGCAGACGGCCGGCAGCGACCAAAATGCGGTCACAGCGAATCGGATCGGCGCCTTTGCACTGGACGACGCACTGTTGGCCGTCGACCTTCGCGCTTTCGACCCAGCTCTCCAAGCGGAACTCGAGCCCTTGTTTCTCGAACGTCCGTTGGGCTAACTGGGCGATCTCGGCGTCCATGCCAGGCATGATGCGCGGCAGAGCCTCGAGGACCGTGACGCGGCTGCCTAGTCGCTGCCACACGCTGCCCAATTCCAGTCCGATATAACCGGCACCGATGACGACCAGGTGCTCGGGTACGCTGGTAAAGCTGAGCGCCAGCGTGCTGTTGCCGATGCGCTGGCCATCTTCCTCGACACCGCGCATCGTGGCCGAGCGGCTGCCGGTGGCCAGGATGATGTGCTTGGCGCGAATGGCGACTGGCTCGCTGCCCCCTTCGACGACGACCGTATCGGGATCGCGGAGTTTGCCGCGACCGCGGTAGGGAGTCACCTTCTTGCGTTTGAACAGCATGTCGATGCCGCCGGTCAGCTGGTCGACGATCTTGTCTTTGCGAGCCTGCATGGTGGCCAGATCGAGCTGGACACCACTGGCCTGAATGCCATGAGCGGCCAAGCGTTCCTTGGCTTCGTGGTACAGATGGCTCGACTCGAGCAGGGCTTTGCTCGGGATGCAGCCGACGCGCAGGCACGTGCCACCAAAGCGATCGTTTTCATCGATGCACGCCACGCTCATGCCCAGTTGGGCCGCTCGAATCGCCGCTACATAGCCGCCAGGACCGCCACCCAAAACCACCAGATCGTGCTCGACTTGCTTCATGACTTCTCTCGACGCTGCCTACGGACCGGAACAAGCTGCAAGCGGAGCATTTTAACATTTTTTCCGTTGCCTTTTGGTGCGTCGAGCTTTGAGGACTCGTAGCATGTTCAGCTACGTGTTTGCTTTTTGGGCTTAGCGTGATGCGGTTTGGTTGAGGCGCGATTGGTGACGCTTGGCCCACACCCCCCCCCCCCCCCAACCCCCAACCGG
>JBQCJB010000647.1:0-7268 GCA_051953155.1 Aureliella sp.
CACATGCGGTTGTACTTGCGGGCGGCCCGCACCAGCTGCCGGCCTTCCCAGACGTTGTGCGAGCAGGGCTTTTCGACGTACACGTCCTTGCCGGCTTGCATGGCCCAAATCGCGGCCAGGCAGTGCCAGTGATTGCAGGCAGCGATGACCACGGCATTGATGCTCTTGTTGTCGAGCATCTGGCGCAGGTCGGTGTAGGTGTCGGCCTCCGGGAATCGCTTTTTGGCATCTGCCATGCGTTTCTGGTCTGGGTCGCACAGGCCGACAATCTTGACGCCAGCCATCTTGCCGAAGACGTTCATGTGCTCGCCGGCGCGTCCACCGCAGCCGATCATGCCCAGATGAATCTCATCGTTGGCCAGAGCAGCGGCAGCCGGACGAGCCGTTGCCAGGGCGGCGCCGGCAGCGGCAGTTGACAAGACGAAGTTGCGTCGATTTAGCGTATTCATCCAGGTGGATCCTTAGAGCGCGGAGTGAGCAAAGAAAACGGAGAGCCCGTTACGTCCGGCAGCAGCCAAGTGTCAAAAGGCTGTCTTTCGGGACGGCAAAATTATACTCCATTTTCACTTCTCAAGGGCAAATGCCCCCTCCCTCGCCATCTGAGCCACCCGCGCGCCTTTATCGACGCGAGCTTAGCAGTCACGCCGCCTGGTCAGTCCCACGGCCCGCGCGAAGCCCGAGGGTCTCGCCACGGTTGCGGGAACCGCTCGGCAGCCGCCGGAGGGACGCGTCCGCTGGATTGGTACTCTGGGCAAGTTTCGTCGGCCTTGCTGGATCTAGCGGAAGTTCTGGAAATTCCACGTTTGACCCGACGATGACTGCTTCTGAAAAGGCGGCTTGTCCCGCGGCAATGGTCCGCCAGGGGAAAGCGTGGAAACAAATTTGTCTTGCGCCCGGGGAGTGTGTGGCTATGAAGCGTTCGCATTGGATTGCGGCCATTGCCTTGTCGGCAGGTATGTCCGGTTGGCTTCCGCCGCAACTGACGCCGATGGCAATCGGAGGCGACTGCTGCGGCAACGTCGGGTGTCAGTGCGGATGTGCTTCGTCTAGCCATGGTCTGCTCGATACGCTCGATGACTACGCCGCGCGGTTGGCCCACAACCGCCAACAGCGTCCGTCGCTGCTCAGCTCGCTGGGCTGGACAGTCGGGCGACCGTCCGCCGGTTGCCACTGCGGCCGTTGCCGGCAGGGCGGGCACGCAGCCGGGCCAAGCTGCGGCAGCGAGCCAAGCTGTGGCCTCGAGCCGACCTGCGGGACTGAGGCGACGTGCGGCGTCGAACCGAGCTGCGGAGCGGAACCCAACTGTGGCTGCGTCGCCGAGCATCGCGTCCAGCCGCACTGGGAGCATCAGCCCTCGCTTCCGAAGGTGCCCCCGCTACCCCAACCGGGACATGCGCCCGAGCAAATTCCCAGCCCGACGCAGCAGGATGCAACGATCGATCCCTTCCGCGACGACAGCGCGATGCAGTGGCGACCGCAGCGCGTGCCGGTTCGCGCGGCTTCGACCCACGTTCCCGCCTCTTCGCGCAGTTCCAGCTCGCAATCGCCTCGCCGGCTGACCTTTGATCCACTGGCGCGTGACGCGTCGGGGCAGGGGCGCACCACGCAGCCGATGCCAAATGCTGTGGCAGGCAGCGTCGGCTCGTCGCGCCGCACGCACGCCGAGGTGCGGAGTCTGAGCGACCGCGACGACGCGTCATCCCTCCGATCGGCTGACGTCGTGACTGCTGCGGCCACGGAACCGTCATCGAGTCTGCGTCCACGGGCAACCCAGCCGTCCAGCCGGGCGAAACGGCTGCCGGCCCAGGTTGAAAGCTTGCCCAATCCGCTTCGCGGCCAGTAGTCTGCGGCCCAAGCCAAGGATTTGCAGGGTTTTGCCGGCCGCATTAAGATGGACTTAGCCCGGTTTGGGGCGGTTCTTTTCGGTAACTCTCCTGGCGTAAAAGTTCGATGCGCATTGACCCAGGTGCTTGGGCGATTGGTTTTACGGGCTGCTTTGCCGACTGGCTCATCACCCGGCAGTGGCGGCGCATCGTATTCGGATTTATCCCGATGATGGCGGCCGCTTCGGTGGCGGGGCTGGTCGCCCTGGGTAGCCGCCTGGACCGCGACAAACTGGCCGAGCGGTATGCGGCCCTGGCCGACGAGGAAGTCAAAGCTTGGGAAGATGCCTGGGCGCCAGGCAAAAACAATGCGTCCCTGGCCGATGGTTCCAAAGCGGTGCTCGTCAGCGCGAGCTCCAGCAAATCCTCGCCAGCTCAGTCAGAGACGGGTGAAAATGCGGCCGCCGCCGAACCGGACAGCAGGCCATCGATTCCGCAGTTCGCCGACACGCTCTTTCGTCGCGTCCAGCAACTGCGCATGGGCGACCAGCGCAGTGCGTTTTTCATTGCGATGACGCTGCTGACCCGCGGCTCGACCCAGTTGGCTATTGCGCGGTTGGATGCCCTGGCGCCGCTGGATCGCGAGGGTTACCTGCCGGCGCATGCCGTCCTGTCGGAAATTCTGCTCGGTTCGGCGATCGACCGAAAAAATCTGGCGGCGGTCAAACACCATTCCCGGGCCGCACTGCGATTCAGCCGCGCTCACCCTGAACTGCTGGCCAAGATCAGTGCGCTCTTTTGGGAAACGGGTGATCGCGATACGGCGGTCGAAGCTTTAACACTAGCCGCTGAACGCGACCCGAAGTTCCATTTGCTGCTAGCCAAGCTCACGGCGCAGAGCTCGAAATGGAAGTTGCAGCATGAACAGGCCCTGGCCAAAGGCGAAGCCCACTTTCGGCAGCAGTTGAATGCGACAGCAGCCGACGTCGAGGCCAGGGCTCGGCTGGCGGAAACGCACATTCTCAAGCGCGACCTCGACGCAGCGGAAAAGCTGATACTCGAAGGGCTCGAGCTGAAAGACGATCCGATCCTGCGTCGCAAACTCTCCGATATTTATCTCGTGCGATTCATGGCGAGCAGTGAGATTTCCGAATCCGCGTGGCGCGGTGAAATTGAATTGCTCGACCGAGCGTATCGCATCGATCCGGCCAACGAGAAAGTTCTCGAAGAAGTTGCCAAGCTGGCTCGCATCGGCGGAAAAGGGCCGAATGAAGAACTCGAGGCTCAGCTCCGCAAAATGCTTGCCGCCGGGAAGGCAACTTCGGTGATGCACATGTGGACCGCCGAGTATTATCTTGTGCGGGGTAACCTCGCCAGCGCAGTACCGCACTTGGAAAGCGCCGTGAAGCGCGATCCGCGAGCCGCTCGCTGCTGGAATAATTTGGCATACTGCCTGGCGACCCTTTACCCGGATCGCCTGGACGAAGCGTTGGCTTGCGCTGACAACGCGATTCAGCTGATCGCCAACGTGGCCGAGTTCCACGATACGCGCGGAACGGTGCTGGTCGCGATGGACCGGCACAAGGATGCGATCGACGAATTCGAACAAGCCGTCGAACTGGTCGCGCGCCAACCGCACTTGAATCCGCCTAACGCCGGATATCATGACCGCCTGGCCGTCTCCTACGCGGCCCTCGGCGATGAGGCGATGTCTGCCGAACACCGGCGGTTCGCCAAAACCTGGCGCCAGTCGCTGGCAGCATCAGCTGACAAGGGCACGCCAGAGGCGGCCTCCGCGCCGCAACCGTGAGCCAGGACGCGCTCGTTTCTATCGGCGAGCATTTTCGACGCCAACTGGCCATCCAGCCTCAGCGGACCGCGCTGCTGGTTTCAACGGCCGAGGGTCTGCGAGCGTTTTCTTGGAGCGACGTCGCCGACCGCGCGGCTCGCATCTTGCAACTTGCCGATCAGGCGGGCCTGCGGCCGGGCGATCACGTGGCCAGTTGGTTGCCCAACAGCTTGGAATGGATCGCCGTCGATCTAGCCGCGCAGTGGGGCGGGCTGGTACATGTCGCCCTCGACGCCCGCTTGCCGGCTGCGTCTGCGGCCGCGCTGAGCGAGCACATGCAAGCCCGGCTGGTTTTCGCAACGCAACCAGGCGCCGCGCTACTGGTCGGCGGAGCGCGGTCGCCGTCTGAACCGCATGGCCAAGCTCCAACCGGCGACTTGTTCGGCGATTTGTTCAGCAGCGCCAGTGGCTGTCGTGCGGTGGGCCTCGATCGCCTGTGGGAGCAGCCGGCGATGGGAGATCTGCGCGAGACTCTGCGCGGACGACCTCGACCTCAAAGCGGGCAACTGGCGCAAATCCTGACGACCTCCGGTACGATCAGCCAGCCCAAGGGGGTGATGCTGTCGCACGGCAATTTGCTGACCAACGCGCTAGCGAAACTCGACGCCGCGCCGCAAGTCGCGGAGGATGTGCGGCTGAACATCTTGCCGTTCGCCCACGCCTACGCCCGCACTTGCGAACTGTCGACCTGGATCATCAGCGGTTCCCAGCTATGCATCGCGCGCGACTGGCAAGACGTACTCGAGTTGGCCGGAAGCGTGCGGCCGACGTTGATCAACCTCGTACCTCACCTGGCGCACAAGCTGGTCGACGCGCTGGATCAAGCGGCCGCGCAGGCCCCCGGAATCGATGCAGGCAGGCACGTGCTGGGCGATCGCCTGCGATTGCTCCAGGTCGGAGGTGCGGCGCTGCCGGCCGCGACCTGGCAGCGGTTGGCCGCAGCAGGTTGGCCGCCGCTCCAAGGCTATGGGCTGACGGAAACCTCTCCCGTGATTTGTTCCAATCGAGCTGGCCAGCAGCGCCCCGAAACAGTCGGTCCGCCAGTGGCCGGAGTCGAGGTCAAACGGGATGACCAGGGCGTCTTATGGACGCGCGGACCGCATGTGATGCTCGGTTACTGGAGAGCACAGGCCGAGACGGACGCAAAAATTCGCGGCGGCTGGCTGTGCACCGGTGATGTGGCGGAGCTAGCCGAAGACGGACACTGGCGCATCGTCGGCCGCAGCGATGATCAAATCACGCTGTCGACCGGCTACAAAGCATCGCCTCACGAAGTCACCCGTCGCGTCGCCCACGATCCCTGGATCGACCAAGTAGTGGTCGTCGGACAGAACCGACCGCACCTGGCAGCGCTGGTCTACCCGCGATTGTCCGAGCTGCCCGAGTGGCTTTTCGATCCGGTGCCGGACACCGCGCTTGCGCCGCCGGTCACATCGTCGACTCCGACGCTCGCGACTGCGGCGGCCGAAGCTGAGGGACTGGTCAGGGGCGGGGCGATGTTCAACGAAGCTCGCTTTGCTCGGGCACTCGCGGAGCGGTGGCAAGCGGCCCAGAGCGACCTGCCGCGGCAGCTGCGCATCGAGAAAATCGCCGTCTTGCGGCAGCCGCTAACCAGCGACGATGGCGGACTGAATTTCAAGGGCGCCATCCGGCGGAAGTTCGTCGAAGAGCAGCTGTTGGCTGAGGCGGTTGACCGATTGTACGCCGATTGATTGGAAACCAGGCGTTTTGCTGACATTGACCCGGGCGGCCGCTTTCGAGGATAATCAATTGCCCGAGCGTCTCGCTCGGACCGGGCAGCGTGCAAAAGTTGGGAAACTCGCGTTTTTTTCGGGGTGGGGCGTCGGTGTCAGTAGCGGATTCGATCGATTTCCAGGCCTATTGCCAGTCGATGGCCCAACGGGCAAAAGCGGGCTCCGCCGCGTTGGCGGGGTTGTACCCGATGGTCAAAAACCAATGGTTGCTGCGGAGCGCTGCGGCAGTTCGCGAGGCGACGGATGCGATCCTCGAAGCCAACTCGCTCGACTGCGAAGCCGCGGTGGGCTACGGACTGACGCCGGCGGCGATCGATCGCTTGCGGCTCGACCCGCAACGCATCGACCAGATGGCCCGTGGACTGGAGCAGGTTGCAGCGCTTCCCGATCCGATCGGTGAAACGATCGAAGGCAGCATTCGCCCCAACGGTCTGGAAGTCCGCAAAGTCCGCGTACCGCTGGGGACCGTCTTCTTCATCTACGAATCGCGTCCCAACGTGACGCTGGATGCGGCTGCAATCTGCGTCAAGAGTGGCAACTCGGTCATCCTTCGCGGCGGCAAAGAGGCCATCCATTCATCCAAGGCCCTCATCCGCGTGATGGCCGACTGCGCCGAGCAGACTGGCCTACCTTCCGATGCCATTCAGTTCGTCGATACGCCGGACCGAGCCGCCGTGGGACACTTTTTGGCTTTGCCCGACTATATCGACGTGGCCATTCCTCGCGGCGGGCGAGGATTGATCGAGCGCGTGGTAGCCGAAGCGCAGATGCCGGTCATTAAGCATTTTGATGGCAACTGCCACGTCTACGTCGATCGCAGCGCAGATCTGCAGATGGCACTCGACATCCTGATCAATTCCAAGTGCCAGCGGATGGGCGTATGCAACGCCTGCGAAAGCCTGCTGGTGCACGCCGACGTTGCCCAGCAATTCCTCTCCGTCGCAGGCCGGGAACTGCACCAGCGCGGGATCAGCATGCGCGCCGATGCGGCGGCCATGCGCTACATCCCGCAAGCGGTCGCGGCGACCGAAGCAGATTGGAGCGAAGAATACCTCGGGCCGGCCATCAGTATCAAAGTCGTGGCGTCTTTGGAGGCGGCGATCGAACACATCAATCGCTACGGTTCGCATCACACCGATGCAATCGTGACGCGGGACCTTGAGTCTGCCCAGCGATTCCAGTTGCAAGTCGATTCCAGCGCGGTGGTTGTCAACGCCAGCACGCGTTTGAACGACGGCGGTGAAATTGGTCTGGGTGCCGAAATCGGTATCAGTACCGACAAATTGCACGCGCGTGGCCCATGCGGACTGAAAGAACTGACGACTTACAAATACCTGCTAACGGGCAACGGCCAATTGCGGACCTGACCGCCGGCGCCGCGGCACACAGTGGACCGCTGTGACCGCCGGCGCGTCCAGAAGGATCGATCAATCGAAGGGATTCACTAGCGATGGCCGATGAAAGCTTAGGCCGGGACGAAGTCGAAGAGCTGCTCAAGTCGATGGATGCCGGCGACAAGAATAAGCTGGCGCCAGCCAAACCTGCGCCGTCCAAACCAGCCATGGATCTAGGGGCCGAAGGCGCCGAAGCCAAAGCCGAGGCGCTCTTAGCCAAGAAGGCTGCCGGGCCGCGTCAGCGGGTTGTGGCCTACGACTTCAAGCGCCCCGAACGCGTCGGCAAAGAGCAGATGCGGGCCCTGCAGTCGCTGCACGAAGGCTTCGCTCGTAACTTCGGGGCTTCGATGTCGGCCCTGCTGAGAACCATCGTCGAGGTCAAGCTGATCAGCGTCGACCAGCTGACTTATAGCGAGTTCGTCTACAGCCTGGAAATCCCGACCTGTTT
>JBQCJB010000648.1:0-4769 GCA_051953155.1 Aureliella sp.
CGATGTTCTGGGCGAACGTGCCGAAGCGGATCGCCACTTCGTCCTTGCCTTGCGATGCGGCCCGCAACACGAACTTGTAGCGGCTCAAATCGATGCCGCCAATCAACTGGCCGACCGCAGGCATGATGATATCGCCTACCAGCGAGGTCACTATTTTTCCGAAGGCCGTGCCGATGACCACGCCGACTGCCAAGTCGATGACGTTACCTCGAATGGCAAACTCACGGAACTCTTTCAGCAGACCCATGGCAGCAACCTCTACCTGGCTAAGGAGAAACCGTCGCTCGCGACAACGCGTATTTGCTCCGTCTTCATGGACTGGTTATCGAATCGCGGAGGGCTAGCATGGTCAGGACGGCCGCAGCCGATTCTTCTCCCTTGTTGCCGACATCGCCGCCAGCGCGGTGCTGGGCTTGCTCAAGAGTGTTGCAAGTCAGCAGGCCGAAGGCGATGGGTTTGCCGCTCTGCTGCATCAGTTCCATCAACGCGTTGCTGACCGCCCGGTTGATGTGTTGGTCATGCGTCGTTTCGCCTCGTATGACTGCCCCAAGGCTGATCACGGCTGCCACGCGCTCCGACTGGGCGAGCCACTTTGTTGCCAGTGGCAGCTCCCACGCGCCCGGAACCCGCAGCACTTGGATTTGATCGCGAGGCACTCCGGCGGCCGTCAGCGTGCCGAGGGCGCCCTCGAGCAGTTTGTCGGTGATCGCTGCATTGTAGGTGGATACGACGACGCCAATCTGACGCTGTTCGTCGCGGCCGTTCCAGGAGAGTTCCAGTTCCGCGGTCTGGGGATTGTGGATCACTGCGTTAGGTCCTCAAGCTCATCAGGAACTCGGCATTGGTTTTCGTCTTTTCCAGACGCCCGACCAATTTCTCCATCGCGTCCGGGGCGTTCAGTTCGCTCAGCGCGCGACGCAGCATCGAGACGCGGCGATGTTCTTCCGCATCCATCAGCATCTCTTCGCGGCGAGTGCCACTGCGATTGATATCGATCGCCGGCCAAATGCGGCGATCGACCAGCGACCGGTCGAGCACGATCTCCAAATTGCCGGTTCCCTTGAACTCTTCGAAGATAATGTCGTCCATGCGGCTGCCGGTATCGACTAGCGCCGTGGCCAGGATCGTCAGCGAGCCACCCTCCTCGACCTTGCGAGCCGAGCCAAAGAAAGACTTCGGCCGCTGGAGGGCATTGGCGTCCAGGCCGCCGGTCAGTAGTTTGCCACTCTGCGGGCATTCCGAGTTCCAGGCCCGAGCCAGCCGCGTGATGCTATCGAGGAAGATGACGACATCGACGCCGTACTCGACCATCCGCTTGGCTTTTTCCAGCACCATGTTGGCGACCTGGATGTGCCGCGAGGCCGGTTCGTCGAACGTGCTGCTGACCACTTCGCAGTTCGGCCCGCGCACTTCGCGTTCCATGTCGGTAACTTCTTCGGGTCGCTCGTCGACCAGCAGCATCATCACGTAAGCGTCGGGATAATTTTTCAAAACGGCCCGCGCCATTTTCTGCATCAGGATGGTCTTGCCTGCCCGCGGCGGACTGACGATCAAGCCGCGTTGGCCAAAGCCAATCGGCGCGACCAAGTCGACGACGCGCGTTTCGACGCTATCGGCTCCGGTCTCCATCACGATGCGCTGGTCCGGGTGCAGCGGGGTCAGGTCGTCGAAGCTGACCTTTTCGTGCCGCAGTTCGGGATCGTGGTAGTTGAGGGCTTCCACGCGGAGCAGCGCGAAGTAACGTTCGTTCTCCTTCGGCGGGCGAATCTGTCCCGAGACCGTCACGCCGTTCTTCAGTCCGAAGCGGCGAATTTGGCTGGGCGATACGTAAATGTCATCGGGGCAAGACAGATAGTGATGGCTCGAGCTGCGCAGAAATCCGAAACCATCGGGCAGGATCTCCAGCGTGCCTTCGCCGTACATCAGCCCATTGTGCTTCAGTCGCGACTTGAGAATCTTGAATACCAACTCGCGCTTGTCCATGTTGGCCGCGCCGGCAACATTCTCGGCCGCCGCGATCGAACGCAACTCGTCCAGTTGCATCTGCTGCAGTTCGCCGACGGTGGGCGTTGGCGCGGCGGAAGCGGTTCCCGCTGCCGCGGAGGATTTGCCGTTGGTGGCGCCGTCGACCGGATCGCGGCGCAAACTGGCTCCGCGCTCGCTGGCAATCTCTTCGGCCAAGGAGAGCGGCTCGCGCTCGGCATCGAGCTCGCGAATGCGTTGTTCGACCGACGGATCGGCTGCGGGGCTTCGCAAACGGCTGGCGTCCAATGGAGGGCGGCGAAGCGGCCGATCCCCTCGCGGTCGGTAGCGAGGGCCGTTCATGGCTGGGGCTCCTGAGCGATCAAAATCGTAGTGGTGAGTTGGGGTGATAAGGATTGCCGACTAGGGCAACGTCCGTAGATGCGGGGAGAGCGTGGAAGCGCGCGTGTCAGCCCACTTCGCTTTCGTCTACAAAACGCGTAGTAGCAAACCGAGAGTCATGAATATGGCAAGTTAAGGCGGGAATGAATCGGCCCATCGTCTCGATGAGGTCAGTCGGATAAAGAAGAGATCGTGCCGACCACCGATACGCCCATAGTATAACTCCGCACCGCCTCAGGCAACAGCAAAGCCTTGACTTGCAAAGGCTTGCAGGCCTGCAAAAAGCTTGATAGCCCCGCTGGCGGCGGCTACAAGATCGCTTGCGATTGGCGAGCCCTTTTGCAGCTATGGAATCGCTTCACATGTTGGACGCGAAGAACGGATCGAAGTTTGCCCTAGCCGGGCGTCCGGCGGGAAGTGCCAAAATAACGCGAACCAAGTTCCCACCCGGGCGAAAAAATTTCGAAAATTCATAGACACCGTCGCGCAGCTTCGACTAACTGTCCAGTGGACTGCCGCTCGGTTCAGCTGGCCGGCGACTACAATCAACCACTCGGCGCCGGACGCGCTCAACTGCCACGTTTCCTTTTGTCCAGGTGAACACCGATGAGCGACGCACCTTCTTCCCGCTTGCCCAACCTGTACCAGTTGCTGGCCCTGGCTGGTCCGGAGGAGAGTCGCGAAACGATCGAGAGCGCCGTCAGCCGCGCGCTCGAGCGAGCGGCGAGCGTCCAGGCGACGGCGGCCTCTTCGCCACGCGCAGCCGCCGAGGCCGAGCGTCTTCGAAAACTGGCCGCGCTGGCCCAAAAACTCCTGCTCGACCCCGAGCGCAAAGCGAGCTACGACGCCCAGTGGCGCGCGGTCTACCAGCCTTCGAAACCCGCCGCCCCCGCCCCCGCCGCAGCCGCGCCGTCGGCTTCGCGCGCCAGCCGATTCGAGTCGCTGCTACCAGCCGGCGATCCGCAAGCGCCTTTCGACATGGCAGCGTTCTTGAGTTCGAGCCAGACGCGCGATCCGGCCGCTGCCGAAGCCGACCTGAACAAACTGATCGCCCTGCTCTCCGGTGAACAAGCCGCCTCCAATCTTTCTACGGCCGCAGTCGATCCGGCAAATGCAGTTGTCGAAGCTCGCCTGGCCGACCCGGCGGCCGACGACGGACTGCCTGCGGGCTTGAAACTGTCGCGCGGCCCTGGCGGCGAGTCGGCTGCGCCGGCGATGGTCTTGGCCAAACGACTGCAGAAAAAGAAACAGCGGGCGCTGGTGCTCGGTGGCTTGGGCCTGGCCGCCGGACTGGTCGGCCTGGCCGTGCTAGGGACGATGCTGCTCGGCGAAGGAACGCCATCGAAGTCCGGAACGCTCGCTCAAGGCACCGCGCCCAAACCGGGACCGGTTCGCGGCAGCGGGCTGCCGCAAGTCAAGCTCGATAACCCCGGTTCGAGCGAGGCTGGCCAAGCGGCTGGCGGAGCGGCGATGGAGAGCGGGCTGGCTCAGCCTCCCGTCGGTAGCGGTCTCCCGCAGCCTGGTCAGGGCGACGCGCAGTTGTCGATCGACGTCGCACCCGACGCGCCATCGGCGCCGCAAAACATGCCCTCGGCATCGCCGGCCGCAGCACCTACCACAGCACCTACCGCTGCACCTGCTGCGGCGGAGGTCGCGCAGGCGGCTGCTCCTACTGCCGGCTCTGCTGCAGCGTCCGAGCCGAAGCCCGCCGCTGAGACGGCCTCGGAGAGCCAGCAACCAGCTCCGGTCATGTCGGATGCCAAGCTGTCACGGCAGGACAAGCAAGCATGGCAGGCCGGAATGAACGAGGCCAAGAAAATGATCGGCGAGCATGACTTCGAGGGGGCCGAGCAGAAGTTCACTCAGTTGCGGCAGATGGCCAGGACGGCCGTACAGCGCGAGCAGTTGTCGCGCATCGAGCAGATCGGCGGGCTGGTCAAAGAGGCTCGCCAAGCCATCTCGGACGCGATTACCGGCATGGCGGCGGCCGAGACGGTCAAGATCGGCACCAGCACCGTGGCTTCGTTCATCGAAGGCGACCAGTCGAAAATCACGATCCGCGTCTCCGGCGAGCGGCGGTCGTATGCGATCGAAGAGATGCCCGTTCCGCTAGGGCTAGCGCTGATGGATCTGAAGCTCGACATGGCCCAGGCCACTACGCTGGCGCGCAAAGGGGCCTACATCGTGATGTACTGCGCGACGCATCCGAGCAACAAGACGATGCTCCCGCGCGGTAAACAGATGCTCGACGACGCCGCCGCAGCCGGCGCGATCACACCCGAGCTGGCCAAGTTCTACGAAGACGACACCAGCCTCGCCGCCGTCGGCAACTAAGCGCACAGTCTCCCCCTCGCCCCGCTTCGGCAAATTAGCGATGAGCTGAAACAAACCATCCAGTCTCCCCC
>JBQCJB010000649.1:0-6150 GCA_051953155.1 Aureliella sp.
GCCGGCTGTAGCAAGCCAGATAGAGTTCTTCGATGATCCGCTCGGGCGACAAGTCGCTAGCCGCCAGGCGAGCCACGCGGCCGCTATTGCTGGTCAATTTGCTTTGCAGCTGCGAAGCGTTCATCAGGTGCAAAGCCTGAACCATCGTCGCGTCGGGCGTCCGTTCGCAAGGCGGATCCTGGTTCGGATCGGGACGGCCGAAGGCGTCGAGCAAGTCCGATTTGGTTCGGACCGTCCAGAGTTGCATGGCTCGGCTGCCGGGCGCTGCGCCGTCGAAGCTGTCCGGCACCTCGGTGAGGTCTGCCAAGGCGTCCCCGAGCACTTCGGCCCTCAGGCGCTGGCGGTAATGCCGCGAAAAGTTGCGGACGTCGGCCGCGTTGGTCTCGTTGGGCAGCGAGGACAGCCCGTAAACGTGGGACTGCATGATCGTTTTGATCAGCTGTTTTTGATCGTAACCGAGCCGGCGAAATTCGGCGGCCAGGGCGTCGAGCAGTTCCGGATTGCTGGCTGGGTTGGTGGCTCGCAGGTCGTCCACCGGATCGACCAGGCCCTTGCCAAAGAGTTCGGCCCAGATGCGATTCACGGCTACCCGCGCAAAGTACGGATTGTCGGGCGCGGTCATCCAGTCGACCAGGGCGACACGCGGGTCGCTGCCAGGGGGGATCGAGGCCACGCCGCCTTGTAGTGGCTTGGGCGGCAGCACGGCTTTGGTCAGCGGATGGCGCACCTCTCCCTTGCTGGAGACGAACACCATTTCCTCGCCGCCGGAGATCGGTGGCGACAATCCGGTCCCCTTGGTGCCGACATTCGCGAAGTACGCGCCGAAGCTGTAAAAATCGGCTTGGCTATAGACTTCGAACGGATGCTGATGGCACTTGGCACATTCCAGCCGCACGCCGAGGAACAGTTGGCTGACGATCGTCGTCAGCTCCTCTGGCCCGCGGCGATCGCGGAACAGAGTGACGGCGCCGTTGCGCCAGGTGCTGCCTTGGGCGGTCAACAATTTGCGAACGAATTGATCGTACGGCACGTTGGCCCGGAACTGCTCGCGCAGCCAACCATCGAGGCTAAGCGTCGCTTTGATGCCGACGCGGTAGGGGTTGGGACGCAGCAAGTCGGCCCACTTGTTGGCCCAGAAATCCGCATACTCTTCGCGCTCGAGCAGCGAGTCGATCAGCCGCTGGCGTTTGCCTTCAACCGAATCGTCCAGGAATGCTCGGGCTTCGTCAGCCGTCGGCAGCCGGCCGATCGTGTCCAGCATGGCTCGCCTGAGGAAGGTGGCGTCGCTGCACATTTCGCTGGGCAGAACATTGAGGCTGCGCAGTTTGCGGTACACCAGTTCGTCGATGAAGTTGTTGCGCGGCAAACTGGCGAATTGCTCGTCGGTGAGCGTGCCGGCCCGCGGGATCGCCGTGCTCCAAGTCGATATGACGCCCATGTAACGGGCCATGATGGTGGCCTCGCCGGGGATCTCCGTGGCTTTCAGCAAGCCCTGCGGTGTCACCGACACGATCGCCGGTTCGTTGGACAAATAGGCGCACGTCGCCGTCACGTCGCGCGTCGAGCCGTCGCTGTAATGAGCAATCACGTGCAGCTGCTCGGTCTGTCCGGGGGCGAGCGAATGCGGCTCGGGAGAGATGGTCACGCGTTTGAGAGTCGGGTCGGCGCTGCTGACGCGCGGCGCTGCCCCTTTGATCCACTGCACGATCTTCTCGTAATCGGCGTCGCCCGGTTCGATGCGAATGCCACCGCCGTGCGGCATTCGGCCGGTCGCCTTTTGCAGCAGCAGACTGTTCTCCGGAGATGCAGGAAAAATCCGGCGACCGCGCGCGTCGGAAACGACGGCCGCGTAGTCAAAGTCGGGATCGAAAGCCAGCAAGGAAAGCGCGAACCCGTTTTGACCGCGGGCCTTTCCGTGGCATGGACCCGAATTGCAACCGCGGGCCGTCAGAATCGGTTGGATGTCCAGCTCGAACTTCGGCGTGGAACTATTGGCGGCGGTAGCAAACGATGACGCAACCGCCGCTGGTTCGACTCGCGCTGCGCCGGCCGGCTCGACGGCCGACAGCCGCTGGGCGTAGCTGGACGCCATGAGCATCGCCCAGAGCCCGGCGCAACACGCAACATATCTTGGCCAACACGACGCAAGCATCATGGCTCGGGGCAATCACTGGTAAGGTGGGAAGTTCGTTATGCGCAGCAAGGTAGGCGGGAGGGAGCGGTTAGGGCTTCCCTGCAGATCAGTCTATTTGATTGCCTAGCCGCGAGCAACAGAGCCTCTCCCCGCCGCCAGGTTCTTAAAAACAAACCGGAGGCTTACTTGCCGATGAACTCTTTGCCGACCCAAGGCTGGAGTACTTGTGGAACGCGGATGCGACCGTCGGCTTGCTGGTGGTTTTCGAGAATCGCAATCAGGGCGCGGCTGATCGCGATCGCGGTACCGTTGAGCGTGTGGACCAGGTGCGTCCCTTTTTCTCCTTTGACGCGATAGCGAATGTTCAGCCGGCGAGCCTGATAGTCGGTGCAGTTCGAAGTGCTGGTGACTTCGCCCCATTCGCCGCCATCGCCGCGCCCGGGCATCCACGCCTCCAGGTCGTATTTGCGATAGGCCGGGCCACCCAAGTCGCCGGTGGCCGTGTCGACCACGCGATAGGGGATCTCGAGCAGGTCGAACAGTTCGCATTCGATCTGGCGCAGTTCCTCGTGGATCGCATCGCTCTGATCGGGCAGAGTAAAGGCGAACATTTCGATCTTGGTGAACTGATGGACGCGGTAGAGTCCCTTGGACGCCCGGCCGGCAGCGCCCGCTTCGGTGCGGAAACAGTGGCTGATGCCACATAGCTTGATCGGCAGCTGCTCCGCGTCGAGCGTTTGGTCGCTCAGCATGCCACCGAGCGTGATTTCCGCCGTCGCCACCAAATTGAGATCGGTGTTTTCGATTGAATAGATCTGCGTCTCGGGACCGCGGGGCATGAAGCCAATGCCCTGAAGAATCTGCGTGTGGGCCACGTCGGGGGTCGAGACCGGCGCAAAGCCGCGCTTGAGTAGATACTGAACGGCGAACTGCTGCAGAGCCAATTCGAGCAGCACGGCTTCGTTCTTGAGAAAATAGAAGCCCGCGCCGGCCACACGCGCGCCACCTTCGAAATCGATCAAGTCGTGAGCCTTGCCCAGTTCGAGATGGTCCTTGGCCTTGAACGCGAACTTCGGGATCTCGGTGCGCCCGCGAGCGATCTCCGTGTTGGCGGTGTCATCGCCACCGATCGGCGCATCGGGATGCGTCAGGTTCGGAATCGCGGCTTGCAGGCTATGCGCCTCGGCGTCCAGTCGATCGTGCTCGGCCTGGGCCGCATCCTTTTGTTCGCGCAGCAGTCGGCCTTGCTCCTTCAAGCGTTCGCGTTCCTCGGCCGACTTGGCCGGCCCGATCAGTTTGCTGATCTCGTTGGCCTTGCGGTTGAGCTCCTGCGCCTCTTGCAGCTTGGCGCGGCGAGTGGCTTCGATTTCTACCAGGCGGCCGACGTCGCAGGTGACGCCGCGGCGGCGACAGTTTTCTTGGATAGCCTCGACGTTCTCGACAATTATCTTGCGATCAAGCATGTTGTTTCCGTAGTGCCTAACTCTCTAGCCACGATTGTTTTTGACTTCGGCCAAATGTTGCCATAAGTGGCTGCTGGCGCGAATGCCACGATAGAAGTCATCGATGTGGAATTTCTCGTTTGGGCTGTGCGCGCCGTCGTCCTCCAGCCCCCAGCCCAACAGCAAAACATCGGCGCCCGTGGCTTCGACCATTTCGGCGACGATCGGGATCGAGCCCCCTTCGCGAATCAGCACGGGAGGTTTGCCGAAAGCCTCCGCCACCGCCTGCTTGGCGGCCGCCATATAGGGACTGGTCGGATCGACGACCACGCCCGGGCCGCCGTGCAGCTCGATCAGTTCGACGCGAATCCCCGTCGGCGCATGCTGGTCGAGGAAGGCTTTCAACTGCTTGGCGACCTCGGCCGGCGTTTGGTTGGGCACGAGCCGAAAACTGATTTTGGCTCCAGCCCACGCAGGGATAATCGTCTTGCCACCTTCCCCTTGGTAGCCGCCCATCAGCCCGTGCACGTCGAATGTCGGGCGGGCCCAACGGCGCTCGAGCGTCGTATACCCCTTTTCCCCTTGCAGGCCGTCGACGCCCAATTGACTGGCGAACTGCGCGTCGTCGAAGTCCAGCCCTTGCCACATCTTTCGCTCGGAGTCCTCGAGCGGTTTGACGCTGTCGTAGAAGTTCGGCAACTGGATGCGGCCATCTTCGTCGACGATCGACGCCAGCAGCTTGGCCAGCGCGACAGCCGGGTTATTGACCGCGCCCCCGAAGCTGCCCGAATGCAGATCCTGCTTCGGTCCGTGCAGCCTCAATTCGAAATAGGCAATCCCGCGCAGGCCGTAGGTAATGGCGGGTTGGCCCTTGGCATACTGCGACGAATCGCTGATGACGATCACGTCCGCGGCCAAACGCTCGCGGAGTTTGGGCAGTGCGGCTGCCAATTGCTCGCTGCCGACTTCCTCCTCGCCTTCGATGAGGAACTTGACTTGCAGCGGCAAGCTTTGGCCGATGCTCGACCAGGCGGCGGCGCCCAACACGTGGGTCAGGACCTGTCCCTTGTCATCGGTCGCGCCGCGGGCGAACAGGTCGCCGTTGCGCTCGGTCGGTTCAAAAGGAGGCGTGATCCATTTGTCGAGCGGATCGGGTGGCTGGACGTCGTAGTGCCCGTAAACCAGCGCTACGGGCCGGCCGGGCACCGGTGGACTTTCGGCCAGTACCAGCGGCGGGCCATCGGTGGGAATCAGCTCGGTAGTAAAGCCATGACTCTTCAGTGCGTCGGCCACCCAGTTGGCCGCTTTCTGCATCGACTCTCCAGCCTGCGGATCGGCGCTGACGCTCGGGACGCGAAGCCACTGTTTGAGCTGCTCGAGGTGAGCTGGTTGACTTTGCTGAAGATAACGATCAAGCGCTGCGAAAGTCGACATAAGCCACTTTTTCTCGGTCCGGTGATAGCGAAGATGCTTGATAAACCACCCCTGCCGGGCGTTACAATATATCCGGTTATTCGCTTACGGTGTTATTCGTTTGCCGTGTCACATCGTTCGCAGCGGCAGCGGGCTGGCTGAGTGGTTCGACCGATGGTTGCCAGTTCGCCTGCTGAATTTGTCTGCTGAGCCAACTTTGAATTTCAGGTTTAGGAGGAGAATGGATCCCATGGCTCAAACTGATGCAGCCGTCATGGAACCGGAAGTCGCGGAACCAGAAACAAGAGAACCGATTCGTTCGCGCCGCGCGAAACCGCAGGACCCGCCACCCAAGCGGCAGCCCAGGTATCACGTCGTCTTGTGGGACGATCCGAATCACACCTACGACTACGTGATCGAGATGCTGCGACGCTTGTTCGGCCACACCAACGAGCAGGCGTACCAACTGGCCAAGACGGTCGATACCGATGGCCGCGCGGTTTGCCTGACGACGACCAAGGAGCACGCCGAGCTCAAACGCGACCAGATCCGCGCCTTTGGCCGCGACGAGCGGAGCCGCACGTCGACCGGCAGCATGTCCGCCTCCATCGAACCGGAACGCTAGCCGTCAGCCGGCAATCTACCGCCAGCGCTTACACGAGCCGCCCGCTTGCCCGCAGCGGCGCTTGGCCGAGGCGTTGGCGATTGGCCCGCAGCGGCCGCCGACTTTCAGTGCTCGCCGCGGGGATCGCGGTCGTGATGGAACTGATCGATATGCACATGCAGCGTGGGGCGAGCTTGAAAGAGCTTTTCCCACGCTGGATCGCTCAGCGGGCAATCGTCCAGATAGAAGGACGACAGATTCGGCATGCGAGCGATCGCCTCGAGCGCCTGATCGCTCAGCGAGGGGGCGATCAAGTGCAGGCTGGTCAGCGCCGGCCAGTGAGTCAACTCTTCTAGCGCCGCATCGTCGAACTGCCGACCGCCGGTGCGCAGCTGCCGCAGATGTGGCAACTCACGGAGCATTCGCATTCCATCGGCCGAGGGGGTGGCCTGCGGCAGATTCAGAATGACCAGCGAGTCCAGCTGGCAAGCCCGCAGTTCCTCAAAGCCCGCATCGCTCAGCGGACTGTTGCGCAGCCGCAAATGCTCCAGGCCGCT
>JBQCJB010000650.1:0-2953 GCA_051953155.1 Aureliella sp.
GTTCAACGTCGGCGATCCCGCCGCGTGGATCGAGCTGTTCGGCCCGGGCCCGTCCGCTCGCCCTAGCAGCCTGTTCGTCGTCCGCGACATCGAAGTCGATCGGGCGCGGGCGGCTGTCCGTGTCGATCGCGTGGCGGCACCGGCCGAATTCCAGCCCAGCGGCGGGCTGTCCGGAGACCGCGCTACGGCCACCGCCCAGGCCGTGGCCGAATATCTGAGACAGCAGCAAGTGGCCAGCGTAACCACCGACCGGACGCTGCCCTACATCTTCGCCTGGCACATCCAACAAGCCGGCATCGCTCTGGAATATGCAGCGGAAATGGGCGTCGCCGACCGGCGCGTCAAAGATGCCCAGGAGATCGACTGGTTGCAAAAGGCCCAGTCGGTGACCGAAGACGCGATGCTGATGGCTTGTCAAACCGTGGCCCATGCAACCGCAGCCGCCGACGGCGTGCTGCAGCTCGAGGGTAGCCCGCTGACCAGCGAGCGGCTGCGGCGAATGATTAGCATCTACCTGCTCGAGCGAGGGTTCTCCAACCATCACGATTCGATCGTCGCCTCGCTACCGGACGCGGCTGACTGCCATGCGCGAGGCAGCGGGCCAATCAAGACGGGGCAAGCCGTCATCGTCGACATCTTCCCTCAGGATCAGGCGACGCGTTACTGGGGCGACTGCACGCGGACCGTCGTGCATGGCGAGGCGACCGATGCGGTCCTCAAGATGCATGCGGCCGTCGTCGAGGCCAAACGGGCTGCCTGCGCGGCGCTGCTGCCCGGAGCAAGCGCCGACGAAGTCCATGCGGCCACCAAACGAACGCTGGCTCAGCATGGCTACCGCTTCGCGCGCGGCGAGATCTGCGACGAACCGGTCATGCCACACGGAACGGGCCACGGTGTGGGGCTGGACGTCCACGAGCCGATCTTGCTGGACGACAATGGCGGGACGCTGATGGCCGGCGAAGTGTTTACCGTCGAACCGGGACTGTATAGCCGTAACTTTGGCGGCGTGCGGGTCGAAGACATGCTGGTTGTACGCCAGGGCGCTCCGCAGAATCTGAATCGCTTGCCCGAAGGCCTGAATTGGGACTGAGCGATCGCCAGCGGGCTCTGACAGCACTCCCCTTCGCGGCGACCATTTAGAGCGAATGCTTGTGACTGATCGGGCCGTCAGAATCGTCCGAGCCGGCTGGGGCTTTTTCATCATCGCCCAGGGGCAACGCCAGCTGTTCGCTAATGTCCATCGCCAACACGCCCAGCTGCTGGGCAGTGAAAAAGATCAGCCACGGCAGCATGCCGCCGGCGATTGCCGTCAGCACGGGATAGCGACCGAACAAGATGCACCATGCAATAAAGACGAACGTATAGGCTGCGAAGGTCTTGAAGTAATACGCGGCCCAGGCTTCGTAACCGCTCGAGAGCGATCTCCAAACATCCGGCGATACCGGATTGAATAGACTTTCGTTGTCGAGCATCGACAACAGAATGATAGGAAACGCCAAGAAGGTCGTGAACATCGTGCCCAGGATCACCATCCAGGCCATGCCGCCGCTGCGGCCGATAAATCCGCCGAGAAAGAATCCGGGAGCAGCCGCCGCAGCCAGCGCCACGGCAAACAACATCAGTTCGCCAATGTGATCGAAGAAACTGAAACCTGGCCATTCGTCGACTTTGGACTGGCCGTTGGCTACCGATTCGAGCAGGGTCATGGCGGCGGCGAACATCGGAAAGCTGACAATGATGAACATCAACGGCAGGCCGATGCCGACGATCAGCGTGACCCCTTTGTCCCCTTCGGCGATCTTGATGGCGCCCCACTGCGCGACGCCAAAAAAGACGGCGAACATGGCGGAGTAGAGCACGACTTGAAACAGCGCCGCGGTGTCCAGGCAGAATCCGAACGTGCGACGGACAAACGACTTCGTATCGAAGTCTCCTTGGTAGAGCGTGTCGATATCTTCGTCGGCTAGTTCTTGTTCGGCGCGGCGCAGGTAGTCATCGGCTTGGGCTCGCGAGCGGGCGGAATCGCGGGCCGCGTCCTCCGGAGCAGCCTCGGCCAGCGCCGTGCTCCAGTTCGTGTGAGCCGGTTTGTCGGACGGCTTCCAACCGGGCGGCGGTGGAGGGATCTTGAATTCGAGAAAGCAGTCGGGACAGCGGACCGTGCGCCCCTTCATGGCCACGGTCACGTACTGCGGAGTACCGCAAGCCGGGCATGGGACCCGGTACTGCTGCTGGGCCGGGTCGAGAATCGCAGCTTTCTTGCTCCCCTCCTTCGCTTTCGCCGCTGCCGGTTTGCCGCCGGCCTGCGCGGACTGGCCTCGAACTGCTCCGGTCGCGGGCGCGCCGGGCTGTGAACTGCTGGGTTTAGCACCGCCGGGCTTGGAACTGCTGGGTTGGCCGGCACCTGGCGAGAGCAACGCGTCGAGCGCCTCGGACCCCAGGAGGACGTTCAGGTCGGACCGCGGCCGCGGCGCCTCGAGCTCGGCCAGTTCGGGCAAGTCGTCGTCGAAGATCGAAGGCGTCCGCGCTCCTGCCGTCGAAGCCGGCGGTTTAGCACCCTCACCGGGCGCATCATCCGCGGAAGAGCGGGCGCCAGTCGACGTTCCGGAAGGCGCAGCGCCAGAAGAGGAAGCGTTCGAAGATGGTGTACTGGACGATGCCGTGCTCGGGCGAGCAGCGGGCGATGGTTGGGGCGTGCTGGGAGGGCTCGGCGCGTCCAGCTCCAGCCACTGGTCGTCGCTGGCTGCCTGCGTCGGACCGCCGGGAACTTTGACCGGCTGTCCGCAACCGGGACATTTCAAACGCTTGCCGGCGGCTTGGCTGCTCGCCTTGAGCCGCCGGGCGCATTTGGGGCACTGGAACTCGAGCGTATTGTCGCGCGCGTTGGACAAGCCGCAGCACCTCGCCTAGAAGAACAAAATTCGTTACGCCTGTTCCATGACGTCATTCTCGCGAG
>JBQCJB010000651.1:0-2096 GCA_051953155.1 Aureliella sp.
AACCGTGGGCGCGCGGCTCGCTCGTCGGGCGACCAGACGCGGATCGAGAGTTGTTTGACAGCGCCGATTTCGGCCATCGCCTCGCGTAACGGCGGCAATTGCTCCGCCGGCAATTCCATGCGCAGCAGCATGGCGAACACGCACTGCTCGTCGTGATCGTACATCTGGATCTCGGCGATATTGGCTCCCTGTCCTGTCAATTCGTGAATGATCGGGTCGGCCAAACCAACGTTGTCCGGCCCCACCGCCGTAACCACAATCTCCATGCTCATCCCTTCAAACAAACCGCACGCCCAGTCCAGCAGAATCACGAGCGCCGCGCCTGGAGGTTGCGGCGAGTCCTTATCCTACACGTCTGCCCCGATGCACGACACTCCGCCGCTGGCCGACGAGCTCAGCATCACGGATGCTCGACAACCTGACCGGGTGAGCCGTTCAATGAGAAGGTGGTGCCGACGGCAATTGAGCCGCGGCGCATCAACGCCAGCCCCAGTCGCGATCCAGCCTGGGACAGCGGCGCCAGCGAGGTCAATTTGCCGACTTCCTTATCATCCGCCATCAGCGCAGCGGGCAGCTCTTCGGCGGAATACGCTTGATCGCTAGTCAAGCGGATCAGGCAGAGTTTCTTTTGCACTTCTCCAAGGGCATCCAGTCGCGCGACCGTTTCCTGACCGAGATAGCATCCCTTGGTAAAGCTGATGGCCCGCGCGTCGCGATCCAGTTCCTGCGGCAGCGTTCGCTCGCCGATCTCCCGCCCGGCCAGCGGCCAGAAATTGGCAACTCGTCGCGTCTCGAACTCGGCTACATCGTCTTGTAAGCTGATCCCCGCGCTGACCAGCACGGTATCCAACTGCGTAGCTTCCGCAGCCGGCACCACACACAGCAGTGCGCCGGGGCTGGTGATCGGCAGGTGAACGATCGCGATTTCGAGACCGCTGATGGATAGTTGGCGATAACCGATATTGCGTAGAGCGTCTTCCGTCTGGCCCGCCGCGGCGGCCAGCCGGCGCAGCGCCTCGGGACCATCGACCAGACGGGCGAAATTCGCTGCCGTCACATCGCGCGGCGCGGCGTCTTCGCGAAAGATAAAGCGGTCGATGTGGGCTGCCAGCGTTGGTGGTGCGGGGATCTGGCCGACGATCCAGGCTCCGCCTGACGCGTGCGCGACGATCGCGTGCGCTAACACCCGCCCGCGGTCGTCTGTAAAAAACGCCTCCGCCGCGCCGCCTTCCGGCACGTCCGTCAGCTTGGCGGTGCACAAACCGCCGATCACTTTCAGCGCGTCGTTGCCCGCGACCTGGACGATGGCCAGTTCGGGCACGCGATAGGCGACCGCAGCGGGCAGATGAGCGGCGTCCGGAAAGGCAGAATCATGCATCGATCGATTGTCCCGCGGACTTACTCTGCAGGTGAGCCAAAACCAACGCCACGTCCGACGGCGTGATGCCACTGATCCGCGTCGCCTGGTCGAGACTGGCTGGGCGGATCTTGGTGAACTTCTGCTTGGCTTCGATGCGCAAGCCCGCGATCGCATCGTAATTGAAAGAAGCCGGAATCCGTTTGTCGGCCAGCCGCCGCTGCCGATCGACCTGCTGCTGTTGCCGAGCCACGTAGCCAGCGTACTTGACGTCATGCAGAACTTGGGTGGCCACTTCCTCGGAGCAGGCCTTCAATTCCGGCAGCAAGTGACTGATCTCAGGCCAACCGACTTCGCTGCGGCGCAAGTACTTCGTTCCGCTGACTTCCTCGATGCGAGCGCTTTCGAGAACAGCGATAGCCGCCGCGATCGCCGCGTTCTTGGCCTCTAACCGCGCGACGCGGTCCGCAGAAACCAGTCCGAGGCGAGCGGCGAGCGGCGTCAGGCGGCGATCGGCGTTGTCCTGCCGGAGCAACAAGCGGAATTCGGCTCGGCTGGTAAACATGCGGTACGGTTCATCGACGCCGCGCGTCACCAGATCGTCCAGCAGCACGCCGATGTAGGCCTGATCGCGCGACAGCAGCAGCGGCTCGCGACCGGCCAGTTTTAAAGCTGCGTTCGCGCCGGCGACCAGCCCCTGGCTGGCGGCCTCTTCGTATCCGGTCGTACCATTGATCTG
>JBQCJB010000652.1:0-3730 GCA_051953155.1 Aureliella sp.
GAAGAAGGAAGCTAATAAAAGCGACTGCAGCAGAAGCGTAGATCCAAATAGTCGCAAAGTTCCCTATGCGCATGCCGCCGCCAGCGCTGTAATTTACGCCATCGGAAGCGATAACCCCGCCGGCGCAAATCACACAAAATGTGATGGTGCAACTCACGCCCAGCGCCAGCACGAGGCAGGTCGACGTGAACAAGAGTTTCAGCGGCGGGACGTGTTGCAACCCTGCCACCGCCCGCCGCCACTGGACCAGACAGGTCCGCAGCATCGCAAAAGGCACGACGACTAGCAGCGGTAGGGCCAGCCAAAGATTGGCATACGTCGCGATGGCCAGCAAGACCATCGCGGCCGCGCTGACCAGCCAGAACTCGACGCCCGGCATGCGGGGCCCAACGGCCGCTGCGGTGCGGTGCGCCTCGGCACTCTCAGCTGCCGCCGGAGCATAGGGATTGGTCGGCTCTTCGCGTTCCGCTTCGGAATTGTCAGGTGGTCTCATGTGCATCCGCTTCCTGAAAACGGCACTTCGCTAGTGAAGAGAGCGGTCTTTACTGTAGCAGAAAAAAACGGGGCAGCCCGGTATGATGAACGTCCGGGAGCCTTGGATGTTCGCCGCCAACGTTTCGCAGAAAAATCCGTTCGCATGTCGGTGCGTTTTTTAATCGATGGTTATAACCTGTTGCACGCGACCGGTGCGATGCCCGGTCAGCGCGGCGCCGAAGGCGGTAGCCGCCGCCCAGGTCGCGGCGAACTGACTCTCGCGCAGGCTCGCGAGCGATTGTTGCGGCAACTGGCCGCCGGTCTGACGCCCGATCAGCGACTCGCGACGCAGGTCGTCTTTGACGCCGGCCGCTCGAGCCCTCGCGGCGAGTCCGAGGTGGTCAGTCACGGGTTAACGGTCACGTACGCGGTCGGCTTTCTAGAGGCCGACGATTTGCTCGAACAGATCAGTCGCCAGCACCCCCAGCCTCAACGCTTGACGGTCGTCTCGAGCGATCTGCGCATCCAGCGGACCGCCAAATCGCGCAAAGCGAGGGTCGTCAATTGCGACCAGTGGCTGATGGAATTGCTCGACCGAGGCTCGCAGCAAACTTCCTCTGGCCACGAAGCGGATTCGGCACCACCCGCTTCGGTCGCGCAAGCCTTGGAATCTCCCGAGCCCCCAGAGGCACTCCGCGGGCCGCCGACGGCCGACGAGGTTGCGCGGTGGATGGACGAATTCGGTTTTCGCTCGTAGCGTCGCTTTTAGGCCGCTTCGCCGATCCAGGCGCGGAGCAAGTTGGCCGCCGCGTCGGGGTTCTGTTTGATCAGCGAGGAAAGCTCTTCCTTGATCTCACCACCGGTGGCGTGGAAACGGGCCGCAGCCGGCTCGGCCTCTTTTTCCTCGGCAGCTTCCGCTTCGCCCAGGTCCAGAGAATCGACCAGTTCTTCGGGCACCTCCAGTCCGAAACCTTGCGCGAACTCGCGATCGCGCGGAGCCGGATTCTGCGAGCGGACCCAACTGAACATCATCAGCAAGCTTATCCCGACCAGGGCGAACAAGCCGACGGTCGACCACGATTGGCTCAGCCAGGCCAGCGACGTTTCGGCCAAGGTGGGCTCGGGCAGTTCGGGCAGCGGCAAATCGGTAAAGCTATAGACTTTAACCAACTGAAAGCGATCGTCTCCCTGGCGAACCTGTGGCAACTGTCCTTCGAGCGCCGCGCGGATGTTATCCTCCGCTTCCTTCTGCAGCTTGGCCAGGTCGGCTTCGGTCAACGATGGCGGTTCTTTGTCTTTGTTGTTGGGATCGACGACGAAGCGTTGCAGGGCCACCTTGCGGTAATACGATTCGGGCACGCCGACGGTGATGGCCACGCGTTTGGGCGTCAGCGGAGCTTCCTTGGTCACGGTGGCTTGATGCCCGATGACACTTTGCAAATTCTCCAGCGACTCCTTGGTCTCTGCGGTCTGGTCGGGTGCGGCGCTGACGGAGGCCGATTTGTTGCCGATCGCATTGGGTTCGGTGCCAGGCCGCCCGCCCGGAGCTGCTTTGGCGCTCTTGGTGTCCTTGCGGCTGTTGGTGGCGACGGCCGCGGTGCCGACTGGATCGAACTTCATTTGTTCGGTTTCGCGCTTGAGCGTCGGGTCGAGTTCGACGATGACGCCGATCTTCACGTCGCCATAAACGTTCAGTTCCTCGCGCACCTTTTGTTCGTAGTAGCGTTCCCATTCGCGTTGGGCGCGGAGGAAGAGTTGCTGGTCCAGCGCCATCGGGTCGTTACTGCCGCGATAGCTGTTACCGTTGAGGTCCATCACGGTCACGTTCTCTTGCTTCAAACCGGGAAAGTGCGTCGTGGCCACTTCGCAGATTTGTCGCATGAGGTCCATGCTGACCGGTTCGCCGCCGACGCCTTCCAGATAGATGCTGGCCGACTGCTGCGCCTCGCGGCCGAAGCGCGGTTCTTTGGAGTCGTAAAAGACACCCGCCCGCTTAATGCCAGGCATGGCGGAGAGAATCTTGCCCAGGTCTTGCTGCCGCGCATGCTTCAGCCGTTCAGCGGTCACGCTAGGCGCGATCAGCGGATTGTTGCCCGACAGCAGCGCCTCGCTGATCGCCGAGCTCCATTCGTCCGGGATGGCTTTGCCGTCGGCCAAAGCTTTGAGATACAAGTCGCGTTCCCGCGTCGGGATTTTCAGTCGGCTGCCGTGGCGTTCGTAATCCCGCAGCGCCGCCTGCCCCAGCGCTCGCTCCATCTTGTTCAACTGTTCATCGCTGAAGTTCTGACCGCCGAGCAAGTACTCGGTGCCAACCGTCTGCTGGCTGGTCACAATCCAGCCCAGGCTCACGACGATCACGCCAGCCATCAGCCCTGCCATGATGCGCGCCGTGGGCGTCATGGTCGAGAACATTTCGCGAATCTGTTTGATGACGCCGTCCAGGGGGCCCATGTTACCGATGCTCACGCATTTCGAGGAGGGTTACAGGTCAAATGCGAATAGCGTTCACTTCTTCGAAGGCTTGCATGAGTTTGTTGCGGACTTGGAGCAGCATGCGGAACGCCATGTCCGCTTTCTGCACCGAAGCAAAAACTTCCGACGGTTGGATATCGCCGCCGGTCAACATTTCGTGAACCGATTGCGTCGACTGCTGCTGCAGCGAATTGACCTCAGCCACGCCTTGCCCAAGAAAGTTGACGAAGTCCGACTCAGCCGCGACTTGCTCGGTCTGCTTTTGTTCGAGCAGCTTGGTCGTCAGCGGCATTTCTAACCGCTGCGGGAGCGTCGGGGCTAAGGAGGGTACGGCCATCGCTTATTCCTGCTTGTGCATCACGCCAAAATGGAAAGCGTTTGGCGACTGAGATTCTTGCTGACCTCCATCACGCCCAGGTTGGCCTCGTAGGAGCGCGTCGATTCGAGGGCGTCGACGAATTGTTCATTGAGATTGATGCTCGGATAAGCAACATAGCCTTTCCACTTGCCTTCTTTGACAGCCAGCGGATGGTCGGGCTGGTAGCGGTAGTTGGGTTCGGCCTGTTCGGTCTCGACGCTGGCCACCTTTACCCCCGCGATGCCGTCGGGGCCGACCACGTTCTCGTCGGTTTGAAAAATCGGAAAGCGCGCCTGGTAGGGTTGGGCTTCGCCATTTTCGTTTTGAAGACTGGACATGTTGGCGATATTGCCCGATATAGTGTTCAGGCGGATACGCTGTGCGACCAAGGCGCTGGTACTGACGTCGAGTGCGCTGAACATGGTG
>JBQCJB010000653.1:0-5917 GCA_051953155.1 Aureliella sp.
TGACCTACCCCTGGCGCCGACTCGATGACGTTCTTGACATAGCGGTCGGCCAGCATGAACAACTCGGGCGAGGAGCGCGGGCCCGAGACGGCCAGCGACATCACGGGCGAGGAGTCGGTGTCTTGCTTTTGAACGATCGGCGGGTCGACCGATGGAGGCAATCGGTTGAGCACTCCGGAAACAGCGTCACGAACGTCTTGAACGGCCGCATCGAAGCTGCGGTTCAAGTTGAAGGTGATCAGCAATAGCGAGCTGCCGTCCGAAGAAATCGAGCGGAGTTCGTCGATGCCCGAGACGGTGGCGACGGCGTCTTCGAGCACTTGCGAGACTTCGGCTTCAACCTCGACCGACGCGGCGCCGGGATACGAGGTGCGGACGGTGATCGTCGGCATGTCCATGCTCGGGTAGCGGTCGACGCCGAGCTTGGGAAAGGCGACCAGTCCCGCAACGACCAGCGCGGCAATCAGCATCAAGGCGAAAACTGGCCGACGCACGCACAGTTCGGCAAGCCAATACATAAAAGTCTGCTCCTCGCACTAGCCTGCGTTCTGGGTGGCGGTTGCCGGGGCGTCTTGAGAGTTCTTGGCCGCTGCGGGCGCGTCGCGCTCGCCAGTCGGGGCAGGCACGGTGATTGCTTCGGCAGCTGTTCCATCCGCTTGGCTCGCTGCTTTGCTCGCAGCTTGGCTCGGCGGGCTCTTGGCACTCTCATCAGTGCGGCCGGGGGCGGCAGTGTAAGTGGTGGAGCTGACCGCGCTGGGCTTGTCCGCGTCAGCCTTAGCTGCAACGGGCTTGTCCGCGCTGGGCTTATCGGCCACCGGCTTGCCTGCGGCAGACTGGTCTTCAGGGATCACCTGCGCGACGCGTCCCAGCGCGCCGTTGACGATGATCTGATCCCCGGGCTCGAGTCCTGAGACAATTTCGACCAGGCCGTTGCGTCGGCCGCCCGGTTCAACCTTTTGCTCCTTGGCTTGTCCGTCGACGACCTTCCACACTTTTTGGGCGCCGGCGAACTCGACTAGTGAAGCGCTTTCGATCACCAATGACTTGGCTGTCGGGTCGATCGTGACTTCCGCTTCGGCAAACAGGCCAGCGCGGAGAGCACCGTCGCGATTTTCGACCTGGGCTTCGAACGTCAGCGAACGGCTCGCCATGTCGAGTGCCGGACTGATGCGAGTCACTTTGGCTTCAACGGGGGCTTCGACCGACTCGATCGTCAGCACGACCCGCTGTCCGACTTCCAGCTCAGTCGCCAGCCGCTCGGGCACGGTGCCGCGGAAACGGAGCGAATCGATGCGCACGATGGTGACCAGCGGGCTGCCGATTTGGACATACGTGCCGACCGAAACCAAGCGTTGCTGGACATAGCCGGCAAACGGAGCCAGGATGTCGGCGTCGCGAATGTGTTGTTTGGCCAAGTCGACCTCGGCCGAGCGCACGGCGACTTGGGCGATGTTGCTGTTGACGCCGTTGAGCGCCGAAGCGTACCGCGCCTCGGCGACCTTTTCGGCGGCGACCAGCGTCTGCAGTTCCTCTTCAGCGACCGCGTTTTGTTGCCGCAGCCGCTGCCAGCGCTCACGGCGATTGGTGGCTTCGTCCAGAGTTGCCTTGGCCTCGCGAACCGGCGGGGCGTTCAGCGGGTCCAGTTTGGAGACTGGATCCCCGGGCTTCAGGCCGATCAGCGAACGAGCCTGTAGCAGGCCTGCTTCGGCGGCGGCCAGTTGCAGCACGAATTCGCGCTCGTCGAGCGAAACGAGCCGCTGACCAGGCTCGACTGCGTCGCCGATGTCGACAAAGGTCTCGGCGACCAGGCCCGCGACACGAGACCCAATGACGGTCTGATCGTCGGCCACCAGACTTCCCTGGCAGCGCACGATCGTCGGCCAGGTCTGCTGTTGGACGGTGACGACGGCGGTTTTCAGCGGGGGACCGAGTTTGGGGGGGCCCTTGTTGGTTTGCGGTGCGCTCGGGGCGGAGTGCCCGCACCCGGCGGCCAGCGTCACGGCTAGCACGCAGCAAAGGGCGGCTGTGCGCCGGCCGGCGACTGCGCGCGACGGAATCGATGGTTGAAGCTCGGTGTGCATGTGCAGGAATTCGTGCTGGTGGGAGGATTGGGCAGTTGCCCTATTCTAGTCGCTCCGCGGGGACGGTTCGGCATCCTAGCCGGGAAACGCCGCCGGCAGAAAAGAATTAATTTCCGACCGCGTTCGGCTTTTCTAAAGCGGAATGGTCGGTTTGCAGGGGGGACGCTATATTGACCACTCTTTTTTGGTTTTTCGACTCGCCGGCACGCTATTTTTCTGCGTTCCTAGCCGTGAGTCGCCCGGCCAGGGTTGTTGGCAAGGACGGAACATGAAAACGGACGAACTGCGCGAAAAGTACCTCACCTATTTCCAATCGCAAGGACACAGCCGCCAGGCGAGCGACGTACTCGTGCCGACCTGGGACCCTTCGGTCTTGTTTACGCCCGCCGGCATGAACCAGTTCAAAGACCACTTCCTGGGCAAGGTCAAACTCGATTTTACGCGGGCTACGACCTGCCAGAAATGCCTTCGCAACGGCGACATCGATAACGTGGGCCGCACGGCGTACCATCACACCTTCTTCGAGATGCTGGGCAACTTCAGCTTTGGTGACTATTTCAAGACCGAAGCCATTTCCTGGGCCTGGGAATTCCTGACCAGCCCGAAGTGGCTGGCCATCGATCCGGCGCGTCTGAGCGTGACCGTTTACAAAGACGACGACGAAGCGGCCAATCTGTGGCACGAGAAAATCGGCTTGCCCTTCAGCCGCATCTCGCGGATGGAAGAGGATGAAAATTTCTGGCCGGCCAGCGCGCCGAGCCAAGGCCCCGACGGCGTCTGCGGTCCGTGCAGCGAAATTTACTACGCGCTCGACAGCGGCAAGTCAGTCGAGATCTGGAACCTGGTCTTTACGCAGTTCAACCGCGTCGGCGATCCACCGAACAACCTCCGCCCGTTGCCCAGCAAGAACATCGATACCGGCATGGGCCTGGAACGCACGGCCAGCGTCCTGCAGAACGTGCCGAGCAATTTCCATATCGACATCCTGCTGCCGATCGTCCAGGCGGCTGCCGACGTTTGCTCGACGCGCTACGAATACACCAGCGACGATGGACGGCGACTGCGGCGCATTACCGACCACGTGCGCGCGTGCACGTTTGCGATTCACGAAAACGTCATTCCTGGTCCTAAGAAGGCCCGCTACGTCATCAAGCGATTGCTGCGGCGAGCGGTGCTGGACGGACATCAGCTGGGCATGCGCGAACCATTCCTGCATCACCTGGTGCCGGCTGTTGCCGCCGCGATGAAGAACAGCTATCCGGAGCTGGGCCAAACGGTCCAGCGCGTCAGCGAAGTCATTCGCCGCGAAGAGGCCGACTTCTTCTCGACGATCGATGCCGGGCTCAACCGCATCGAAAACGTCTTTGAGACCATGTCCAGCGGTGGACGCGTAATGGTCGACGGCCGTGAAGCCGCCAGCTTGTATCAAACGTACGGCGTGCCGCCCGAACTGTTCCAGACTCTGGCTGCCGAGCGCAATTTGACGTTCGATTGGGACGGCTACCGCGCGGCGATGCACGAGCACGAAACGGTCAGCGGCGGCGGTCGCAGTGAACTGTTCCAGACCGGGCCGATCGAAACGCTCAAAGAAGCCCTGCTGCGAACCGAGTTTCTCGGCTACGAGACGACCGAAGCGGCGGCAGAGATCAAGGGCATCATCGTCGGCCCTCCCGACGAGGACCGCCTGGTCGGCAAGCTGGCTGCCGGCGGCGACCCCAACCAACCCGTGCGGATCGTACTCGACCGGTCGCCCTTTTACGGTGAAGGGGGTGGGCAGGTCGGCGATCGCGGGGCCATCGTCAGCGGCGACGCGAAATTCGAAGTCGTCGACACGCAGCGCTCGGGCGAATTGATCGTCCACCACGGACGCTTGCTCAGCGGCGAATTGAAGGAAGGGCAGAAAGTCACCGCCAAGGTCGACACCGATCGCCGCTCGGCCATCCAGCGCGCCCACTCGGCCACGCACCTGCTGCATCACGCACTGCAACATAGCATCGGCGGGCATGCCCAACAGCAGGGCAGCAAGGTTGACGCTGATTGGCTGCGGTTTGACTTTACCAACCAGGCCGCGCTTTCCGACGAGCAGATCGACACGCTCGAGCGGCTGGTCACCGAGCGAGTTCGCGAGTCGGCCACGGTCGACTGGCGGCTGGTACCGTTGGCCGAAGCCCGCAAGGCCGGCGCGATGATGTTGTTCGGCGAAAAGTATCCCGATCCGGTGCGCATGGTCAGCATGGGCGAGTTTTCCAAGGAGCTGTGCGGCGGCACGCACCTGACCAATACCAGTCAGGTACAAGAGTTCGAAGTGATCGCGGAAGAGAGCGTTTCCGCGGGCACCCGACGCATCGTCGCTTTGACCGGCGCGCGGGCAGCCGAGCATCGCGAGCAGGTCGACCGCCTGATCAAAGAGTCGGCGGCTCTGCTGGGCTGTGCGCCTGCGGAACTGTCCGGCGCCGTCCGAGCCGTCGTCCAGCGCGTCCGCGGGCTGAAGAAACAATTGGGCGGCGGCAGCGCCGGCACCTCGGAAGTGACCCCGACGAAAACGTCTGCGGCGGGTGCTCCGGCCCTGAGCGGCTATGCGGCCCAGCGCAATACGCTTCGCGAAGTGGCCCGCGCTCTGAATGTCGCGCCGCAGGAGATCCCTGCGCGGCTGACGTCGCTGCTGGAAGAAGAGACTAAGCTGAAGGACCAGGCCGAGCGACTGGCTGGCACGGGCGATGTCTCGGCCAGCACGCTGATCGAGCAAGCCGAAAAAGTCGGTGAGACGGCCGTGATCGTTGCCGAGACCAGCGGGGCGACGCCGAACCTGATGCGGCAGTGGATCGATCAGATCCGCAAACAAAGCGCTTCCCCAGTGGCCGTGTTGTTGGCC
Organism: Aureliella sp.; assembly: GCA_051953155.1. GTDB lineage: Bacteria > Planctomycetota > Planctomycetia > Pirellulales > Pirellulaceae > Aureliella. Next base: position 4,954 of record JBQCJB010000653.1, read on the forward strand.
AGTCGCGAAGGGAGCGATAAGGTATTGCTCGTCGCCGGGATCAGCCGCGCACTGGTCGAACGTGGCCTGTCGGCCGGAACGTGGATCGGCCGCGTCGCACCGGTTGTCGGCGGCGGCGGAGGGGGCAAGCCCGACCTGGCCCAGGCAGGCGGCAAGCAAGCCGAAAAGCTGCCCGAAGCTATCCAGGTAGCCAAGCAAGCGATGCGCGAAATGCTCGGCTAGGTTCGCGTGGGTTGACATCGCCCATCGCCGCTCGTTATTGTCAACCGTTTGGTTGGGAACAAAACAAAGTGCGCCATCTCATTACCCTGTTCGAAATAAGCCAACAGGAGTTACATACGGTTCTGTCGCTCAGCCAGCAAATCAAACAGTTGCTGGTCAGCGGTCGACGACCGCCCTGGTTGGCGCGCCGCGTTCTGGCGATGCTGTTTGAGAAACCCAGCCTGCGGACCCGCGTCAGTTTCGAAGCGGGCATTCTGCAGCTGGGTGGCGCAGCGATGTTCCTCGGGCAAGAAGTCGGCTGGCAGAGCCGCGAATCGACTGGCGACTTTATCCGTGTGCTTGCCGAGTACGCCGACGTCGTGGTATGCCGCGCGAAGAAGCATGCGTCGGTTGAAGACCTGGCGACTTACAATTGCATCCCGGTGATCAACGGGCTGACCGATCTAGCGCACCCCTGTCAGGCTCTGGCCGACCTGATGACGATGCAGGAAATCGCAGGCCCACTGACCGGTCGTGTAATGACCTTCGTCGGCGACGGAAACAATGTGGCTCGCTCCCTGGCTCTGGCCGCGGCCATGGTCGGTATGCGGTTTCGGCTGCTCGGGCCTCGCGAGTACTACATGGACGAGGCCTGGATCAAAAAGGTCCGGCGGAGCTATCCCCAAGCGGACATCGAGCAGTCGAGCGATCCGCGGGTCGCTCTGGCTGAAGCGGATTTCGTGTACACCGACGTCTGGACCAG
>JBQCJB010000654.1:0-7771 GCA_051953155.1 Aureliella sp.
AAGTCCCCGAGAGCCGGGAAAGTCCGACGTACGACCTGCTTAAACAGTGCTTGACCGATTTGGCCCGCTACGGACAGAAGGTCGGCGCAATGCTGGCGGCAGAAACCGGTTCGGAACCGGGTGAACGGCTGGCGGGCCTGATCGAGGACCTGAGAGAAACAGCGGTCGGGATCACCTTCAATCCCGGCAACCTGATCGTCAACAACTTTTCGGTCGAGGACGCGCTGGTTCCATGCGCGCCGCATACGCTACTGGTGCATGCGAAAGACGGTGTCCGCGATCTGGCTCGCGGCCGCGGAACCGAAGTGCCGCTGGGCCGCGGTTTGGCCGAATTCCCGCAGATCATCGCGGCGCTGGAAGAGCACCGCTATCGCGGCTGGTATGTCATCGACCGCGATTATTCGCAGGACGTTCTGCAGACGCTCAACTACGCCATCCAGTTCTTGCAGAACCTGTAGCGCCTTTTACTGTCGAGCGTGCCAGCCAGGTTACCTGCCGCGCGTCTCCAGGGCAGGCCGCCGGTGGCGACGGTTAGCCCTTGGCCGAATCGAGAGCGTCGGTCAGCCGGGTGCGCGGCGGAATGCCGACGAAACGCTCGGTGACTTCGCCACCCTTGAAGACCATCAGCGTCGGGATGCTCTGGATGCCGTACTGGCTGGTGACTTGCGGGTTCTCGTCAATGTTCAGCTTGCCGACCTTGACCGAACCTTTGTATTCGTCGGCCAGTTGATCGATCAGCGGAGCGATCTGGCGGCAGGGACCACACCAGGGGGCCCAAAAGTCGACCAGGACCGCTTCATTGGAAGATACGACCTCGGTCTGGAAGTTGTCGTCGGTGATCTCAAGCGTATTGGCACCCATCGCGCGGCTCCTGGTGGTTAACTAACGATCGAAACGTAATTGGCGTACCGTAATTTTACCGTCGGCGCAACTAGCCGTTCAGCCCCAACCGATCGATGATCGTCGTCGCACCCGGGGTCAACTTGCGCAGTTTGTCGGCGATCACCGACTTTTCCGACTTGGAAGCCTTGGCGGCCTTCCTGGTGAGGTTCGCTACCTTATGGCGACGATGACGACGACGACGGAGTTCGCGGGTGCGCTCGGTGCCCATAGAGACATCCTTTAATACAGTTGGCGGTGTGCGGTTGAACAACGGGGGGCGGCAGAGAGCAGCTCCGTAAACCAAGAGGGGCAAATTCCTCAATCGGTTCGCCAGAGCCCTTTCGGCCAATCCACAATCCTATCCAAACCAACAAACTTGCACAGCCCACTGGGACACCTGCCCGTCCCGGCGGCCTTGCGTTAGCATACCCCTTATGCCAATCATTGAAATCCAGCAGCTCGCCAAGTCCTATCGCGTCTACCAAAAGTCCGAGGGGCTGGCCGCCGCCGTCCGCGGTCTCTGGCGGCGCGAGTACAAAGAAGTTTTGGCCGTCAAAGGCATCGATCTGACGGTCGAGCAGGGAGAGTTCGTCGCGTTTCTCGGCCCGAACGGAGCCGGCAAAACGACGACGCTCAAGCTGCTTTCGGGCGTCATTACGCCGACCAGTGGGTCCGCCACCGTCATGGGATTCGTGCCGTGGCAGCGGGATAACGAATACCGCCGGCGGTTCGCGCTGGTCATGGGGCAGAAGAACCAGCTCTGGTGGGACTTGCCAGCTCAGGAATCGTTCCGGCTGCACCAGCAAATCTATCGCATCGACCCGGCGACTTTCACCCGCACGCTGGACGAACTGACCGACCTGCTGAAAGTGCAAGGCCTGCTCGGTCGCCCGGTGCGCGAATTGTCGCTCGGCGAGCGCATGAAGATGGAACTGATCGCGGCGCTGCTGCACTCCCCCGAGGTCCTGTTTCTGGACGAACCGACGATCGGCCTGGACGTGGTCGCCCAGCACAACATCCAAAAATTCCTGCGCTACTACCAGGAACAGCGGCAGATCACGATCCTGCTGACCAGCCATTACATGAAGGACGTCGCCGCCCTGTGCCGCCGGGTAGTCGTCATCACCAATGGATCCATTCGCTACGACGGCTCGCTCAGCGGCATCATCGACAGTTTCAGCGGTTTGAAGATCCTCAAACTACAACTGGCCGACGGCCAGTCGCCGGCCGGACTCGAACGATTCGCCCAAGTCCATGAGATGGAATTGCCCAAGGTCACGCTGCGCTGCCCGCGCTCCGATGTGCCGAAGATGCTCGAGCACATCTTGAAGAACTACCAGGTCGAAGACGTGGCGGTCGAGGATCCACCGCTAGAAGACGTCATCGCCAGCCTCTTCGAACAGTCCAGCGGCACCGTCGCACAGCCAGAGGGCGTAGGATCAACATGATTTCCAGCGTGAGCCAGTGGAAACATCGCATGGCCAGCTGGTGGATGATCCTGCGAATCGCGCTGGAGGAGCGGCTGGTCTATCGCGGTGATTTTGCGCTCGGAACGTTGATGCGCTTCCTGCCGATCATCACCCAGATCTTTCTCTGGTGGGCGATCTTCGACGCGATCGGCAACACGAGCAGCAGTGGCATCGGTGGCCAGCGCTTGGCTGGATACACCTTCCACGAGATGGTCGCCTATTACCTGCTCTCGATGCTGGCCCGTGCTTTCTCCAGCATGCCCGGTTTGGCTTCGACCGTCGCCAAGCAGATCCGCGAAGGAGAGATCAAGAAGTTCATCATCCAGCCGGTGGACATGATCGGGTTTCTGCTGCTGGGACGCATCGCGCACAAGATCGCCTACTACACGGTCGCCGCTTTGCCGTTCGCCTTCGTCTTTTTCATCTGTCGCGACTACTTCACCGGCGGCTGGCCTTCGGGTCCGCACCTGATTGCGTTTTTGACGTCGCTGGTGTTGGCCTTTATGCTCGGCTACTTCATGGACTTGTGCATCGGCCTGATCGGTTTCTGGTTTCTGGAAGTCAGTTCGCTCCTGTTTGTGTACATGCTGCTGAACTTCTTTTTGTCGGGGCACATGTTTCCACTCGATCTGCTCGACCAACCATGGCGGCAGCTGGTCGATTTTCTACCGCTGAAGTATCTGGCCTATTTTCCAGCGGCCATCTTCCTCGAGAAAATCCCGCGCGAGCAACTCGCATGGCAACTGGCTCTGGAGTTCCTGTGGCTGGGCGTGTTCATCTTCCTTTCGCGATGGATGTTCGCTCGAGGGCTCAAGCGTTACAGCGGATACGGTGGCTAAATGCATAGCAGCAGGCTTTCCAAGCGTCCGAGATACTGGCGCGTCTTCGCAACCTTTGCGCGGAACTCGCTGGTCCGGAACATGCTCTTTCGGACCAACTTTCTGCTCGAATCGGTGACCAGCGTTGCTTGGGCGCTGATGAACTTCGGCTTGTTCTGGATCATCTTCAAACACACCCCTTCGATCGGCCGCGATACGGGCTGGGGACCTTATGAGTTTTATGTTTTTCTAGGCACGACCTGGTTGATCAATTCGACGGTCCAGACGTTCTTCATGCCCAACGCCGAAGAGTTCAGCGATCTGATTCGCAGTGGCGGCCTCGATTTTGCGCTGCTCAAACCGATCGATACTCAGTTCTTGATCTCGTTCCGCAAGATCGACTGGTCGGGTCTGGCCAATCTGCTGGTCGGCTTGGCCTTGATCATCTTGAGCCTGACACACCTGACGTCGCGCGCCAGCCATCCCTGGCGGCTCGAGCCGGTGACGCTGCTGCTGTATCCGTTTTATATCCTGTGTGGCGTGGCGATTCTCTACAGCCTGATGACCTGCCTGGCAGCGACCAGCATCTGGCTGGGACGGAACCAGAACCTTTACGACTTCTGGTTCTACATCACGAATTTCTCGCGCTATCCGATGGAGATCTACGAGCGCGGCTGGGGATTCCCGCTGTGGCTGGTCTTCACTTTCGTCATTCCGGTGCTGGTCGTGGTCAACGTTCCAGCCCGCTTGTTGGCCCAACCGCTGACTCCGCGCGCAGCTTGGGAGTGGCCCTTGGCCGGCTTTACCGTGCTGGCCACCGTCGCCTCGCTGGCAATCAGCCGCTGGGTCTTCCAGCGAGCGCTCCTGTCCTACCGTAGCGCCAGCAGCTAATGACCCTCGTCGGCTCGGTTTGCATTGACCGGTAGCGTGAAGAACAATGGAGGTGTTAGCAGCCGGATATTTTTGACGGTTTTCATGGGATGCGAGTTGGAGAAGTGCGCGTGAACGCTGTTCTGGTTTCCCCCCGCCCGATTCGACTCTTCAGCGCTTTGACCCTGGCAATTTTCGCGATCTCCGCCATGCCGAGCGCCCAGGCGCAGCGCAATAAGGTGGACAAAGGCGCCGACGCGCACGCCGTCGAGATGCTCGAGTACACCGCCCCGCGAACGATCGAAATGCTGGTCGGTTTGCGCGTCAAGACTGGCAATGGCGAAATGGCCAGCACGATCGCCACGACCGTCTTTCCGACCGATTGGCCCGAACAACAGGTCGAGATCGTCGAAGTCAACATTCCGGCCGGAGTGAAGCATGCCTTCCGCGATCTGCCGGGAAACAACCGCCAACTATTTCTGTCGGCTCCGTCGATTCCCGCGTTCGCCACCATCGAAGGTACGGTCAAGGTCCGCATCACCAAGAGCCACATCGTCGGCCCGAGCGATCCCAGCGGCCTGGTTATCGCCCGCCGCGCTCCGCGCGACGTCAAACTGTTCACCGGCAACAGTCCATATATCGAAGCCAGCAGTTCCGAAGTCCGCAAGATCGCCCGCGACATCACCGATCAAGAGCCTTCCAATGCTTGGGAGCACGTCGAACTGATCTACGACTGGGTGCGCGACAATATCGAGTATACGCGCGGCGAGCTGAAAGACACCAAGAAGACGCTCCGGGACAAGAGCGGTGACTGCGAAGAGATGACCAGCCTCTTTGTTGCCTTATGTCGAGCCAGCAACATTCCGGCCCGCTGCGTCTGGATCCCGAACCATTGTTACCCCGAGTTCTATCTCGAAGATGCCGACGGCCACGGGTTCTGGTTCCCGTGCCAGGTCGCCGGTTCAGAGCATTTCGGTTCGATGCCTGAATACCTGCCGATCCTTCAGAAAGGGGATCGCTTCAAGGTGCCCGAGAAACAAGAAACCCAGCGTTATCTGGCCGACTACCTGACCAGCAAGAAGATCGTCGGCCAACAGGCCCCGCAGGTCGAATTCATCCGGCAACTCCTTGGCGATGCCGCCAACTTGAAAGCCGCCGATGAACTGCCCCCCGTCCAACCCGCCGCCGAAGCCGGCGCGCAACCTGCGCCGCCACCGGCCTCTCCGGCCTCGCCACCTGCTGCTGATTCGACCGCGCCATCGGCGACGCCCGCTGGTCCAACTCCGCCAACTGGCAATGGCGACAACTAAGCCGGTGCTCAAAAGTTAATCGCTTCAAATCGCTGCTATTTAGAGTCGCCTTTCGCTCCGCGAAAGTAGCGTGCGCCCGCCCAAAAGCTGACCAATGCGATGCGGCTGCTCCTGCGAGCCCTTTTGTAATTCCTGAGGAAGGACACCATACGCGCGCGACCGCACGTCGTGTTCTCGAACGTCCGGCTCTCCGGCTGCTCACTTCCCGCGCAGAAACGTAAAACCATCGTTCTCTGATGCAAGTCGCAGCCAACCATGATAACCTTAAGACATTGTTCGGCCCTTGTTGATGTATGACTTCGATACCCAATCTCAACGAGTGTGCCGAACTTCTTTCTTGAACCCAACTCCCTCATAGTTTCTCCGCGAAAGTAGCGCAGAAGTACGCTGCCAGAGTCGCCTTTCGCTCCGAGTCCGGCTTTTACGGAAACGCGAGTTCAAAATGTTTGTTGGCCAGTTGGCGCGAAGGCACAAGGGAGTGCATGCATCGCGAGTACGAATGAAAGACGCTCACGAATCCGCAGGGCTGACAAATTCCAATTAGCAAGTCGGACTGCACCCGCAGTTGCCTTGTAACGCAGGACGTGCGCCTTCTGCAGGGGATGTAGAACAACAGCCGGGTGTGTTGCAGCCCTCCACGCCACATTTGTCCTTGGCCAAGCAATCAGTGCGTTTACCCATCAGCATGAAGCGAAGCTTACCAAAGACTGATTCGAAGTGGTCCACGGAGTATTGTGCAGCGATCAGTTCCCCGTATTCGACTTCAACCGGCAGTGTTTCCGACTGCAGCGTCGGTGCAGCCATTAACATGATCTTTCCAAGTTTGCTAGGGAGCAGTCTGTGTGTCATATCATCCGCAGCCCATAGCTGGATTAGACAAGAGGAGCTAGCTCGCTTCTTCCCTCCGCAGTCGATGAACGATCGGTCCACCCGTCCGACTTCAGTGACATGAAAATGCGGAGGTATCCGCTCGCCGCTAGGAAGGACAAACTCGATTGCGGAATTTGGGTTTTGTTCAAGCGCCTCGTTGAACTGGTTTACATTCATGGTTCACATCCCGTTGGTTGACGGTATAGGTCAGATCTACAATGACTCAATTAATTCCTTGACTTTCGTTTCGATCAAGCCACGAACTTGTCGGAATTGGTCAGTGCTCATATCACGCGGGTCTGGGATTTTCCAGTCGACGCGATTATCGGCAAGAACGAGTGGACACTCGTCACCGCATCCCATCGTGACTACGACGTCGAACTTTTGACCATTGAAATCCTCGAGCCCCTTCGACTGATGGCTTGACAGGTCGTACCCCAGCTCCTCCATCGCCGAAATCGCTTTCGGGTTGATGCGTCCAGATGGTCGCGAACCTGCGCTCAACGCTTCGAGGTCCTTGCCGTGTATCTTGGCAAAGGCCTGAGCCATCTGACTGCGGTTCGAGTTCTCGACGCAAACAAAAATTACTCGCTTCACGGATTCACCTCTCGTTCGACACGCGGTGGCTTCGGGCGCTCACCCCTTCAACTAGACACAGGGCTCTGTCGAGCAACGAACGCACGCAGAGGTCGACCAGTCGATAGTAGACGTTATTGCCGTCTCGCCTCGACGCGATGATCCCAAGATCGTTCAGTCGCTGAATCTGGTTCGAAACAGCTTGCGGCTTCATGCCGATCGCCTTCGCAAGGTCGGTTACGCAAAGTTCGTCGGACTTGACCAGCGCATGCAATAGTCGCAGTCTGGTGTCATTAGCGAGAACCTTGAAAACAGACGCGAGCCCGCCCGCCTGAATTGGCGACAGGAGTGGACGCTCGCGCAGATCTGGCGTAACGCAGGAAGTCTTTTTTTGTGGTGACTTTGTCGGCATGTTCTGCTCCTCCACTAATACACTATACCGTGTATTAGTGGTGGGCTTCCGGCCGCATGGCCAAATCGCCAATAAAAAACGCGATTTCAATAGGACGTTCATTTCCGGCGGCTTACATAGCGTGCAAGATCCTGCGGCGCCGTGCCAATAACCCCGACGTCCAGTTCGCCACCCGGAAAGCGTGCAGTGTCCCCGTGGAAAAGTGCTGTGTCCCCAAGGAGCGTGCGGATTTTCCGATGGTGGCAGGTTTTCCCGTCTTTAATCACGCGGCAGCCCGCCTCTGGCTCTCGGCGTTCGTTTGCGCCGTCGAGGGTCATAAGTCCGTTTCTAGGATTCGTGATTGCGCTTCGCAACGGCCATGGCCACGCCTGCACCAACGCAATGCAATATCGTAAGCAGGACTAGGTGTCTCACATGCCAAGAGTGGTGCGGATACAGCGAGAGTTGCACGATCACTGTCACAGCAAGGTAGGTGATGAGCGTGCCCGCAGCGAACGCCCCAATGCGAACAAACTGCGACTTTAGTCTTGAAAGAAGTGGCGGGCTAATTGCGGCGAGCAGGAT
>JBQCJB010000655.1:0-5138 GCA_051953155.1 Aureliella sp.
AAACCGAATCGCTTTCCCGAGTCGACGTCTTCGATGACGAAGCACACGCCCTCGACGGCGTCGTGAGCCGTTCGCACAGGCTCGATTCGCAGGCCACCGATTTGGAATGGTCGGCCGGACTCGAAATGGTTCGGGCTGCCGATGCAGCCCGTCGCCAGCTTGGAGCGCGTCGCGTCCCAGGTTTGCAAATTCGCGTAAACCGGTAGACGGAATTTGCGGTGAAACACCCCAGCGCCGCTGATGTGGTCCCAGTGTTCGTGTGAGAGCACGAGCGCATTGCACTCGCGGATGTCGTAGCCAAATTCGGCCAGTCGCGACTCGGCCTTGCTACCGCTAATGCCTGCATCGAAGAGCAGGCGCGTTTCGCCGCTACGCACGAACACGCAGTTGCCAGAGCTTCCTGATTGCAACGTAATGACTTCCATCGCACCAGTGTAGCGATCCGCCCTGCGGCTGGGAAGTCTGACCGGCTCACTCCCTCGGCTTAGCGCTCAGCCAGATCCAGTGGCCTTTGGCCGTTTCAAATTCAAACTGCAGCGCATCGAAGACCGGCCCGCCTGGCAGTGCGGTATCTGGAACAGCCGGATGGGCATCGGCAATCTCGACGGCGAACTTGGGCTGCATGGCAGCCGGCACCTGGATGCCCAGGCTGACGGGCAGCCCTTTGTAAAGCTCGCCACTAGTGAAGCGTTTGTCGTTGCGCTCGACGATCTGCAGCGGCAAGCTCTCATTCGTTTGCCATCGAAGCTGAAACTCCGCCTCGGTGGGGTCGCCCAGGTCGAGCTCGACATGTCTCTCAATCGATGTTTTCGAGTCTTCCGCGTCAGCGTCGCCCGCGTCGAGTGCATCGGCGGGTGTCAGCCACGGGCGAGCTCCAATTTGAAGTTCGCGCCACAAGTGATGACTGCCGTCGAGGACGCGCAGCCGCCAGCGGCCGATCGCGCCATTGGCGGCTGTGTCCGCCAAGCGCAGCCCGACCGCATCCGGCCGGCTGGTGTCCCATCGCATTTCAACAACTGGCTGCAAGCCTTCTGCGGATTTGGAAACCGCCTGGAGAAAGGTGGAGAACGTCGTCGGCGCCGGCTCATCCTGCAATTGCTGTGCGTCGGGTCGGCTGGAGGCGTCACGAATTCGCCACGCCTGAAACTCCTGGCTTTTACTGGAAAGAACCGTTCCGTCGGTGGCTACAAATTCCGCTTCGACGCGCAGCACTGGGTGCATGGTGGCTAACGCCGGCCGTGTGAATGCCCACTCGTAAGGCTGCGATGACGCCCGATACCTGACACCGTCGCGGAGCCCGATGCCGTCGTGTTGTGGTTCACCAGCAAATCCCATGAAGGGTGACGTGGGCTGGTACGTGCGATTCTGCCGGTCGATCCACAGTCGATAGCCTGACCGAGTCACATAACTATCGTTCTGACCGTTGAAGTAGTGCCGGTCGCCGAACTCTTGTCTGGATGTGTAGCTCCGCGAGGCCAGTTGCAGCGGAGGGGGCGTAAGCTTGGATACGCGCGGCCAATTGACGCTGCTTGCCGACGACCAGCCGCTGGGTAGCCACTCTTTGCCCATCGTCTTTTCGAACGCCAGTGCACCGTCAACATATACCGCGTAGCGAAACTCGTCGCTGCTCGAGTCCTCCGCGTGCAGAGTCACTCGATGTTGTCCGGCAGGGATTCGCGCGCTGCCGACGATTGGCGGAATACCGTTCTCGGAGATGGCGCCGATCCCTAGGCGCAGCTCGAACGGTTGCCCGCTGGGCACATGCACGTGCCACGAGTGAAAATCGGCTGCGACTGCAGGCATTGCCGCCGAGACCAACTCCCCTTGATCGTTCGGCGGCAGACGGCTGGAAAGAGACAGCAGTTCATTGCGTTGGTGGATCAACAAACGGTTCCGCCGAACCGCCAAGCCGACGGCGATTCCAACAGCGACCAGCGCCGTCAGCGTCAAAAGATTGCCCAGCGAGAATCTGGCGGCCGAGCCGCGACGCGGTGCAGCTTCACTCATCGACCACCGCCGTCGCTAGCCAGGAAGGATCAAAGTCGAGCGGCGTCTCGCCATTGTGCAGGCGGTTCATGTGAGGCTCGAGAGACTTGGGACACAACACGAACAGACCGCCCGCAAACGTCGTGCGGGACTTGCCCGCAACTTCCTCGACCTTCTCCGTGCTCGGATCGTAGATCTTCAACAGCGGAAGAATTGTATGCTGGTCGAACGAGCGCGGTCCTTGGCGGCTGCTGACAATTTTTTGAACCGTCACAGTGTCGAAGTTCTCGGGATTGATCTCGCTCCACGTATTCGTTCCGCTCCTTCCGCCGAACGCATAGAACGCCTGCACATGGCCACGCTTCTTTTGTAAGGCCACCGTCAGCAGTTTATGTTCCGCAGAAGAACTGGGCGAACCCCAGCTGGAACCGTAGCCGCCGCTTTGATACAGCCCTTCTTGGGTAACTCTGCCCCCGCCGCTCATGCTGACGAAGTCATAGCCCGGCGGAATGTAGCAGCGGAATTGCCAGACACACTCGACATAAGGGGCTACTTCAGGCGGTACGTCGGGCGTTTCAATTTCTACCAGATGGACTCGGTCCTCATCTTCGACCGTCATCTTGCCCAGTTCCGCTTCCAATCGGCGCACGTCGGCGACCAACCGATGGTTTGCGGTTCGCATTTGGAAAAGGCTGAAGCACCCGGCGAGAAACAACAAGATTGTGAACAGGCGAATCGCGTACCGCATACCTTCTCCGTTAGCCCCCCAGACGTTCAGATGCCGGCCAAAGCGCCGGTGCTATCGCCGAAGCGAGCAAGTTGAATTCCCAGCCGCTCGGCCAAGGCGACATGCAGGTTGCACATTGGGGTCCGATCGGGTGCCGCCAGAACTCTGCCCGGCTGCAAGCTGCCGCCGCCGCGGCCGGCCAGTACCAATGGAAGGTTGCTGTGCAAATGCTGATTACCTTCGCTGATGCAGCCGCCGTACAGAATCATTGAATTGTCCAGCAAGCTGGCCTGACCTTCCGAAACACTCTTCAAACGCTCGAGAAACCAGGCTAACTGTTCGACATAAAAGCGATCGATCAGCGCGATTTTCTCGAGCGTCGCCGGATTGCCGCGGTGGTGCGAGAGCTGGTGATGCGCCTCCGGCACGCCAATCTCGGGAAAAGCGCGATTGCTGCCGTCGTTGGCAAGCGTGAACGTGACCATGCGGGTCGTATCGGTTTGAAACGCCAAGACCATCAGATCGAACATCATCCGAATGTGGTCGCGGTAGCTGGGAGGAATGCCTGTCGGCTTCTCGAAACCGGCTAAAGGCAACGGCGCGCGTTCGGCGCGCTCGATGCGTTGTTCGACGTCTCGCAGGGAGGACAAGTATTGGTCCAGCTTGTCACGGTCGCTGTGACTGAGGTCGGCTGCGAGACTCCGCGCATCTTCCAGAGCGAAATCGAGCACACTCTGGCGCGATTGCTGTCGTGCTTGCGTTCCGGCGGGGCCAACGTCGGCTGCACCAAACAGGCGCTCGAAAGCCGCTCGCGGGTTCTGCTCGGCGGGAACAGGCTTGGTGGGGCTGGCCCAAGAAAGATTGAATTGATAAGCGCAGCTATATCCCGAATCGCAGCGTCCAGAGGCTCTGGCTCCGTCGGTGCTTAATTCCATCGATGGCAGACGCGTTTCGCCGCCGAGTTGGCGGGCGATCACTTGATCGATCGACACGCCGTTGAAAATATCCGAGCCGCCGGTTTTTCGAGGACGCACGCCGGTCAGGTAAACTGCCGTCGCTCGCGAGTGGTCTCCTCCGCCGTCGGGACCCGGCGTTGCGTTCTCGTGATTCAATCCAGTGATGACCGTGATGTGCTGGCGCATGGCGGCCAGTGGCTCCAGCGTCGGCGAAAGCTCGAAGGACTCGCCGCTACCAGCGACTTGCCACTGGGCAACGTTCACGCCGTTGGGAATATAGAGATAGGCCAGCCGCCGAGGGGCCGCGGGCTCTGGAGCACCCCAGCACGCCCGCGCCGCGAGCGACTCCAGCCACGGCAATCCGATGCAGAGCCCAGTCGCACGCAAGCACTCGCGCCGATTTAGTTTCAATCGCCGTCGCTCTTTTAGGCTCATGGATTATCTCCGCCGCGCATGCGTTGAAAGGGCAGGCTGTTGCATACCGCTAGCACGAGGTCCTGAAAGCCTCCGTCCCTAGCTTGGATGTCAGCCACGATTTGCCGGACCGTCAGTTTGTCTTGGTAAGTGACTCCGCGTCCCAATGCGTAGGTTAACAGGTGCTCGGTCAGACAGCGCAGAAAATCCGCTCGGTGATGCTCGACCAGCGCAGCTCTGAGTTCCGACCAGTCGTTGAAACGCTCGCCAGATATCAACTCGCCTGTCGTATCAATTTTCCTACCGGCATCCGAATCGCGCCAGCGTCCGATGGCGTCGTAGTTCTCCAGCGCGAAACCCATGGGGTCGAGCAGCGCGTGGCAAGCCGCACACTCGGCGCTGCGGCGATGTTGTTCCAAGCGAGCCCGCAGCGGCAAGCTTTCATTCTCAGGCGCGTCAGACAGGGGAGTGATGTTGGGTGGCGCGGGCGGCGGTACGGTGCCGAGCAGTTGCTCCAACAGCCACTTGCCGCGCTTGACCGGCGCGGTTCGCGTGGGGTGCGAAGTCAGCGTCAACACGCTGGCGTGGGTAACAATGCCGCGCCGTGGCGTCTGGGCGATCGAGACCTTATGGAAACCTTCGTCGGCGGGTTCAGGCAACCCGTAATGCCTGGCCAGACGGCGGTTGATAAACGTATAGTCGGCCGTAAGAAACTCGAGCACCGCGCGATTCTCGCGCAGGATGTGCTCGAACAGCAGCTCGCTCTCGCGGCGCATGTCCGCCGCTAACTCCGGGCTGAACTCGGGAAAAACATCTTGCGCGGGAGCAACCTGGGCAACATCGCGCAGTTGTAGCCACTGCCCGGCAAAGTTAGCCGTCAAGCGTTCGATTTTCGGGTCAGCGATCAACCGCCGAAGCTGAGCGCCGAACTGCGCTCGCAGTTGCTTACGCTCGGCTAGTTCCAACAATTCATCGTCCGGCGCGCTCGACCACAGAAAATAGGATAGACGCGACGCCAACGTCAGCTCGTCGATCTCGCGCGACCCAACGTGTAG
>JBQCJB010000656.1:0-4122 GCA_051953155.1 Aureliella sp.
TTCCTCGACGACCTGGAGCTCGATGAACTCGAGGATGAGCTCGAAGACGAAGACTTCGACGACGAAGAGGGTTGGGACCTCGAAGCCGACGAATTCGACGGCGAAGACTTCGATGACGACTGGGATGATGACTTCGAGGATGAAGACGACTTCGAAGATGAGGGCGGCTTCGAAGACCACGATTGGAACGAGGTCGACGAAGACGACTAGACCGCGGCCAGCAACCAAACGTCAGCGAAGAGAAGACAGCAAGAAAGCCATATGATCAAGTTAGCCAAATCTTCTGTAGCCGCAATTAAGGCTGAGCTCGCCCTCGGTAAAAAGACTAAGGCTCAGATTGCCCGCGACTACGGCATCAGCCGGGGCCTCGTTTACAACATCTCGGTCGGCCTCGCCCATAACGACGTGCCGACACCTGATGTAAAGTTCGTCGAGGCAGCGGCGGCGGCCGAACCACCCAAGCCGGTCGACCTCACTGATGCTCGAGTGTTGGAGCTGGAGACCGAAGTGCTAATGCTCAAGGAGGAGCTGAACAATCAGAAGCGGGTCAACAAGGCTCAGCGACGGACCAATGGCCTGTTCCGCGCGATCGTGGAAGAGATGGAAGAACGGATCGCACCGCTCAAGGCACCGACGAACGTCTACCACCCGACGACGACAAAGAAGATCACAGAGCATCTGGTCATGCACCTGAGCGATGGTCACCACGACGAAGTGGTCGACCCTGACGAGTGCAATGGCTTAGAGCATCACAACTTCCAAGTCAGCTGTCGCCGCGCTGAGAACTACGTCGAGACGACGCTGGACCACACGCTCAACCACTTGGAGAAGTACAACTTCCGCGAGTTGACGATCCTCGCCTATGGTGATCACACCTCTGGTGAGATCCACAAGTCGGTCGACCGTAGCGAGTATCGCAACCAGTTCAAGAACTGCTTCGCCATCGGTCAGCTACACGCACTGATGTACCGCGATCTGGCACCCAACTTCGAGCGTGTCACGATCGTGTATGTCCCTGGCAATCACGGCCGACGCTCGGAGAAGAAAGACCACCACGGTGCTCACGACAACTGGGATTACATGATCGGCAAGGTGGCTCAGCTGCACACGCGAGGCATCGAGAACATCGAGTTCGTCATCCCCAATTCGTTCAGTGTCAACCTTGAGATCGACGGCGTCGGCTTCAACGTGTCGCACGGCGACGACATCAAGGGCAACAACGGAATTCCGTTCTACAACCTGACTCGACGGCAGAAGGCCCTGGCAGGTCTATCGCAGCTGACCGGCGGTATGAAGATCCGCTACTCGGCGATCGGGCACCACCATGTGCAAGGCTCGCTGGCTGACCTCAACGGCGAAGCGCTGTTGAACGGTGCCTGGGTTGGCACAAATGCCTATGCCTTGAACAGCTTCACGGGCTACCGCGAACCAAGCCAGCTGATTCACGGAGTCAACCCCAGGCGAGGTGTGACATGGCGAATGCACGTCCACCTCCGCAGCCAGGACGACGTCGACGGCCCGAAGCGATACAAGGTGGAAACCTAGTCAACACGCAAGCAGCAGAGAACCAGGCATCTCGAATAAAGCACCATGGCAAAGAAGAAAACATCAATCACTGCAAAGACGAAGCTGCACCCGCATGAGATGGAAGAACTGCTTCCTCGCGTGTTGCGTGAGAACAAGGAAACGCTGTTCCCCAATAGCCCAATCGAAGTGGTCTACGAGAACAAGAAGTTCGCAGTCTACTGCGAGGGCGAATGGTCCACCAACGAAGAGAGCATGCACGGCGTCACGTGCCGTATCGGCGAGCTGCTTCGCCTGAACCGCGAGCTCTGGGAAACGCCAGCGACCTACGCCAACCGACGTTGGCCAGGTTGGGCTCGAGTCGACATGGGGCAGCTGTACGCTCTCATCGGAGTCCGGGTCAATGTTGGTGGAGAGAATATCGCTAGTTGATCTGATCATCGACGATAATTGGAACTGCCGAAGCTCGTTCTATCCACTGTCATACGAAGAGCTGGCTGACTCCCTGAAGCACTACGGTCAACTGATGCCTGTGCTGGTCGTCCGCGACGGAGCCAGGTACAGGCTGGTTGCCGGCTTCAGACGCTGCCGGGCCGCAAAGCTGATCGACTGGACGCATATCTATGCTCGCGTGTCGGACCTCTCCCCGGAGGTTTGCCGGCGAGTGAACATCTGCGAGAACATTGAGCGAAAAGAGCTCAGCCTCTGGGAAGAAGCCGTCGCGATCCGATCGCTGTATCGTGACGAAGATGCTGCATTCAAAATCGCTAACGAGCTCAAGCGACCGATCAAGTGGGTTAAACGTCGGCTGCGGTTGCTGCAACTGGAAGAAGAGATTCAGCGAGCGGCCGACAGCGGGCGCATTACTGAGGGCGATCTGGAGCGGCTGGCCAATCTGACAACCAGTCGCGCGAGGATGGACCTGCTTCGCAAGCTGCTGAGCGAGATGGTCGCTACGCCGATAGCGAAGACAACGACTCGGTCACCAACAGCGATCCGCGACATGACCGTCAAGCTCCTGTCGATGGGCGTCGAAGGTCTGCCCCTCGATGTTCTGTTGTGGGTAGAGAAGCAACTAACAGACGAAGAGCTCATAGCGAGAGCAGGAGGGAACGATGGCGTTCCAGAGATCAGAGTGGAACCAGCTGATCAGTGAGGTCAACAACGTCAGGGCATCGCCGCCTGCCGAAACGGACTGCGACCCACTGCCGCCAATCAGCGAACTCCCACCGAACACCATTTGGCGAAGGTCCCACGTTACGCAGCTTCAACAGGCGCTTGCCGAGACGTGCACCAGCATCGGCTTCGACCCGGTGCCCAACGTATGGTCAGCCACCATACTCAGTGAGATCCGCAGCCAGATCGGCAGTGCATGGTGTGACTGCGATGACGAGGAGGACGATGGTTGCCCCGAGGGGGTAGACCCGACCGTCGAGAACGGTCTCATCTTCGAACTTTTCACACAAGGACTAGAGATATTTGCCAACTGCTTCGGCCGCAGGCCGGCGCCCACGACGATTGATCCTCAGTCGCTTGTCGACGGCATCCAGTTGCAAGAAGGGTTCGACGACCGGGCGTTCGCCATCGTTGCTGCACCTGTCAACCCAGGCCAGTTCGGTTCACCTGATTCGTACTCACCTGCCGGGGGCACTGTTGACTGCAAGGGCAAACTGACGGTGAGCCGCAACACCACTCCGATCACTGATGCAACTGGAACGGTTGTCTTCTGTGCCAACTGCGACTCGGACTGCGAGCAGCATATCGAAGAGCTGGAAGCTGAGCTGAACCCCGCGACTGACCCGCACATCGTTAAGTATCACGTCGTGATCTTTGCAACGAGTGCAAGGTGTTGTCCGCCCGTGTAATTCCAAGATTCTCACAAGATTTTCAGGCTATTTCAGCCCTCGACCGGTGGTTACTCAGTAGCCACCGGTTTTTTTCGTATCCACGCCTGGGCAAGCAATGTTTTCGACGGACGAGCTAATCAACGAGATCGATGGTGGCGAGAAGAACTTTCTCGATACGGAAACATGCGGGCTGGTCGGCGTACCTGTGCTCATGCAATACGCCGTGGACGACGGCGAGATCCATCTGATTGAGCTCTGGCGACGAACGATCCGAGACAACATGCGACTGCTGGAGGCGATCGCTGATCGGGACCTCGTAGGCTTCAACCTGACGTTCGATGCGTTCCAGATCTGTAAGTGGTACACGATGCTGGACGCGCTGCTGAAGTCAGGGATGGCCAAGGCTGGCGACTGCCCCGAGGACCGAGTCTCGGAACTCGATGCAATCGAGCGCGACGCGATGAACGGACCGTGCTGGAAGCCGCGGGCGGCGTGCGACCTGATGCTGTGGAGTCGCAAGAACAAGTACCAGACGCTGATGAATCGCGGCGACATTCGCATCCGGAAGGTGCCGACGCCGCTGGCTTACGTGCTGGCTGACGAACTGGACAACCGCATCGAGATCCCTGACATCTACTTTGCGCGCTACGCAGACGCGAAGGAACGTTGGCGTGTGTATGACATCGACGGCGACATCCACTTCAAAGACGTGGTGTTGAAGTTTAATCCCGCCGCCGGCTTGAAATACCTG
>JBQCJB010000657.1:0-2608 GCA_051953155.1 Aureliella sp.
GGCAATTCTGCCGCGCATCTCTGGAAGTGTATCGCTCTCAGGTATACCCGAAGCAGTGGGCGCATTGCATTGGTAAAAATCACCATCCCTCCGCGTCACCGGCCCGCTATGTTCAACGTTCCTGCTTCGCCCGCGCGTGGCTGCTGGTGGCCACCGAGCCCGGCGGGCGCGACTGCGCTTCGACAAACGCCAACGCAGCTTGCCAAAGTTTGCCGCGTGTGCATTTTATTGCACACAGCGCCGAACTGCCAGACTCTTGCCGCAAGAAAATCCGTAAAGGAATGGTTAAACTTGGTCCGTCGCCGTGGGCGGGCGTACCTCGCGTCCGCCCATCCTGAAGAGCCGCGTTTCTGATCACGCTTGAAACCCGAAGGGGAGGATGAGCCGATGCGTCGCCGGACTTTCAGTTGGGGTGCCTGGTCAGTGGCGATGATCGCGATGGCGGTGCAAGGCCAGCGTGTTGGGCTGGCCGAAGAGACGCTCCTGTTTCGCGCTCACATGCTCAATGCCGAATCCGAGTTCTGTTCGGCCGCAGCCATCGACGTCAATCGCGACGGCCAGTTAGACATCGTCAGCGGTGGTTGGTGGTACGCAGCCCCGCGATGGGAGCGTCATAAGCTCCGCGATGTCGAACGCATCGGCACGCGTTTCGACGACTATTCCAATCTCCCCCTGGATGTCGACCGCGATGGCGATCTCGATCTGGTCAGCGTCAACTACCGGAGCAAGAGCATCTACTGGGTTCGCAATCCTGCCACCCCTGCACCCAAGGCTGGCGATAGAAATGGCGAGGGCAATCGAGACCTCGAATGGCAACGCGTCGAGATCGACACACCGGGGCCGAGCGAGACGGGTCGCTTGGTCGACCTGGACGGCGACGGCCAATTGGACATCCTTCCCAACGGGACCACCTTTGCTGCCTGGTATTCTCTGGCGCCGCTGACCCCAGGCGCGAACGATCCGCAGTGGCAGCGTCACGAGCTGCCCAGCGAACTGGCCGGTCACGGAATTGGCGCCGGAGACATCAACGGTGACGGACGCGTCGATCTGGTGACCCCGAACGGATGGGCGGAGGCGCCGGAGGATCGCCGGAAGGGCCGTTGGCTTTGGCACGCGGATTTCCAGCTGCCGCGCGATGGCAGCGTGCCGATCTTGTGCCATGACGTCGACGGCGATGGCGACACCGACTTGATCTGGGGTCGAGGGCACAACGTCGGCATTTACTGGACCGAACAGCGCTCGGGCAACCCACAACCACCCGCCGCGATCACCGCAGCAAAAGAGGTGGACGATGCGACGATGCTCGCGCTTGTCAGCGGCGGGGCATGGGTGACGCATGCGATCGATACCAGTTGGTCGTGCTGCCACGCGCCGATGTTGGCCGACTTGGATGGCGATGGGGAAGTGGAACTGGTGGCCGGCAAGCGCTACCAAGGTCACGAGGGACGCGACCCTGGCGAAAACGAGCCTCTGGTCGTCTTCAGCTACCAATTCGACAAAGCCACTCGCACCTGGCGGCAGCGGACCGTCTCCAGGCACCCGCGCTGTGGGTTGGATCTCGACCCGAAGTGTGTCGACATCGACGCGGACGGCGATCTCGACATTCTCGCGCCGGCACGCAGCGGGCTGATGCTGCTAGAGAATTTGCGACTTTCAGCCGCAGCCTCCCAAGCGGCGCCCGAGAGCTTGGCCGCCGCGGAACCGCCGCTGCCCGAGCACATCCTGCATCAAGATTTGACGACCCTCATTGCCCCGGACGGTTCGCCAGCGGTCCGTCCGCTTTCGACGGCTTTGGATGTCGGCTATCGTCGCCGGCAGATTCAGAGGCAAATGGAGCTGGTGATGGGCCCGCTGCCGACCTCCGACCAACGCGTTCCCTTGGATGTCCAAATCGATTCGGTCGAAGCGACTGCCAAATACACAAGGATCAAATTATCGTACGCGCCGGAACCGCGAGATCGCGTCCCGGCCTGGCTGCTCGTCCCGCATCAACTGGCTGGTCCAGCCCCAGCGATGCTCTGCCTGCATCCGACGCACTTTGAACTCGGCAAAGATCAGTTGCTGGGGTTGGGCGGCAAGGTCAGTCGATTCTATGCCCACGAGCTTGCCGAGCGCGGCATGGTATGCCTGGTGCCCGACTACCCGGGCTTCGGCGCATATGCATACGACTTCCAGCGAGCAGGGGGGGATTATGCCAGCGGCACGATGAAGGCGATTTGGAACAACATCCGCGGGCTCGATTTGCTCGAGTCCCTGCCGTGCGTCAAACCCGATGCGATCGGCTGCATCGGGCATTCGCTCGGCGGACACAATTCGCTCTACACGGCTGCCTTCGACATGCGCATACGAGCCGTGGCCAGCAGTTGTGGCTTCAACGCGTTTGAAGATTATTACGGGGGCAATCTCAAGGGCTGGACCAGCGATCGCTACATGCCGCGCATCGCCAGCGAGTATGGCAGCGATCCCAAGCGAATGCCCTTCGATTTCCCCGAAGTTCTGGCAGCCATCGCCCCGCGGCCGCTGTTCGTGAATGCTCCGCTGCGCGATGCGAACTTTGCAGTCGCCGGAGTCCGCAAGTGCCAGACGGCCGTCGAGCCAGTCTACAAAT
>JBQCJB010000658.1:0-2049 GCA_051953155.1 Aureliella sp.
GGCCGGCGGAGTTGGCGTCGTCTGACTGGGCGGCGTGGGGTCGGCTTGGAAATTCAGTCCAAGCTGGAAAGGCCCGATCTCTTGATCGGCCGTTAGATGCAGCTCGTACGTCTGGTTGCCCTGAAGATGGAAAGTTTGCGAGGCAAGCGAGCCGCTGCCGATCGACTGGCCATTGCTGGACAGATCCCAACGTAGCGAGTCGAGCCACTGGCTATCGGCGTCGAGCGTGAACTGCCCGGCCGCGTTGGTTGTAAAGCGATAGACGTCCGTATCACCTAACTGGTTGACCCAGCCGCTCAGATTCTTTTGGCTGAGGTTCAGCGTCTGCGCCTGGGCGGTCGAATCGCCCACATCGTCGTCGGGAATCAGCGTGTCGATTGCCGTCTGCAAATTCAGTCGGTCGTAGCTGGCGCTGGTCAGCGAATCGTAAACGGTATCGGCCGTGTCGTGCAGCCAGTCCATGATCTTCGTGGCGGTGATGTCATGGATGCCGACCATCTGCATGGCTTCGCGCACCAGCACCGAGGCGCCGGCGACGTACGGTGCGGCCATGCTGGTGCCCGAGGCGGTGCTGAAGTCATCGATCTTGCCGTCGCGGCCCAAGACATGGTCGGGGACCGTGCTGAGGATGTTGCGTCCAGGTGCTGCCAAGACGCGGCCGTTGCGTTGGCTGAAATCGCTCAGCGAACCGTTGTCATCAACGCTGGCCACCGGCAACACATACGGACTAGCAGCCGGGTAGCTCAGCCCCGGTGCGTTGTATTGCTTGAACGAATTGCCGGCCGAGGCGGTGACCACGATGCCGTCATCGTATAGCTGCCGGAGCTCTTCCTCGAGCGTCCCCCAGCTCGGCACCGAATCGGCGTTCCAAGTCGTACCCAAAGATAGATTGACCGTCGTGATCGGATTAGCGAACGAGTCGCGATGTGCGTGCACCCAGCTGAGGGCTTGCTCGACCCACTCGATCTGTCCTTGTCCTGCGTCATTGAACACGCGCAAGCCCACCAGGTCCACGTTCGGCGCAACGCCGCTGGTTTTCGCGTTGTCGCTGCCGATGATGCCGGCCACGTGCGTTCCGTGAAAACCAGTTGGACCGTCGTCGTAGGGATTCGCATCGTTCTCGGCGAAATCCCAGCCCCCGACGACGCGGTAGCCCGCTCCAAAACCTTTGCCCAGAGCCACATGGTCCCAAGCAATTCCGCTGTCGATGACCACCACGGTCTGTCCGTCGCCCTTGAGCCCGAACTCGTGCTGCATGGCGTTCCAACCGCTCAGTTGGTGCGCTTGTGCGGTGTGCGGTTCGAGGAACGGCGCAGTGCCGGCTTCGACGCCCGCCAGCGGAGCATCGATGGCCCCGTGCATTTGCAATTGATGCGGGTCGATCAAGTCGCCCAGCAGCTGAGCCGAAAGGACCAGGCGCGGTTCGCACGCTTCCCAGCGGATCGGCTGGAGCTGCGCCAGCCGCTGGGCGGCGGCCGAGCGGCGACGCTTGAGAGGATTGGGAGTAGCCATTGAGATCTGCTGCGTTTTTCGCACTTAAAATCGACAAAGTCGCTACTGGCGTTGCGACTGCCAACCGCGGATGCCCGCGTTCGCTGTAGCTTAGGTTACGAAGCGCGGCCGACCGCGGTGAAAACCGCACGCGTGGCTTCCCGGCGGACTGGGCAAACCCTGACGGCTGGACGCTTTCCGTGCAATGGCGAGCCCCGGTTGCGTCGACAATTAGCCTTGACCCGGCAAGTGGCCAGTCCACCGGCTGGGGCATGTTCGAACAGGCGCTAACCCCCACGACCAAAGCATGGATTGCTTTCCAAGGCGAAGGATTCGCCGCGCGTGGGGGCCAGCGGCCGAAACTGTCGGCCAATGCAGGATGCAGAGGCTCGGGCGGTTTCACGGTTCCTTCGCAGCTCCACGTTTCGATACGCGCCAGCGCTGCGAAGGCTGTTCTCCGATGGCTTGGCAGGGATGCCGCACCGTCGGCAGTCGGGAAGAAGCCGCTTCGACAAGCGGCTCGAAAAGGACGTCCATCTTAAGCAGGGAGCTTGAGCA
>JBQCJB010000659.1:0-4384 GCA_051953155.1 Aureliella sp.
GGGCGTCGGTCCGCGGAAGAACGTTTTCTTCAGCAGCCAGGCGACCGGTACGGCGACCGCCAGCCCGACGACATGCATCGCCAACAGCACCATGGCCTGCAACCCGATCAGCCCTCCAGCCCAATAAACTTCCGGCACGAAGGCCCGCGTCAGCAGCAGGTATACCGGCAGCCGTGCCGAACAACTCATCAACGGCGCGACTAGAATCGTGACCATGCGGTCGCGCCAGTTCTCGATGACGCGCGTGGCCATGATGCCCGGGATCGCACAGGCGTAGGAGGACATCAGCGGCAGAAACGATTTGCCGCTCAGCCCCAACTTGCTCATCAGCTTGTCCATGACGAAGGCGGCGCGCGACATGTATCCGCAATCTTCGAGGATGCCGATGAACAAGAACAGGATCAATATCTGAGGCAGAAAGACGATCACCGAACCGACGCCACCGATGATCCCGTCGTTGACCAGGCTGCGCAAGGCTCCCGGGGGGAGCGTCGCGGCCACCGTATCGGTCAGCCACTGCTGGATCGATTCGATTCCGTCCATGAACACGGTCGCGACGTTGTAGATGCTCTGGAAGATCGCGAACATGATCAGTCCAAAGCACAGCAAGCCCCAGATGCGATGGGTGAGGACTCGGTCGATGCGGTCGGACAGCGTGCTGGTCGTTCGCTCCCGGCGGACCATCACGCCGTCGAGCTGCCGGCGAATCCAGGCGTAACGGGCTTTGGTTTCGACGCCGGGCACGCGGTGCCCACCAGCAGCCAACTGTTCGCGTCCACGCTGCAGTTCTGCGCTCAGCCCAGAGAGTTCCGGATGGCGGGCGTATTCCTGTTCGGCCTGGCCGCCGGCGTCGAGCAGCATGCGCTCGAGAACGAAGTCGGCAACCGGCTGCGACCAGCGACCGGAGATCCACTCTCTCAGCCGATCGCGCTCGGCTACAAACTCGGCAGGCAGAATGTCGATCGCGGCAGGTTTGGGTTGGGCGAGGACGGCTCGTACCGCCTGCTTGACTTCGGCGACGCCCTCATGCCGGCTGGCAGAAGCGGTGACGATCTGCACTCCCAGCCGCTCGGACAATTGGCGAACATCCAGCTCGATCTCCTCCGGCTGGACGCGGTCCCACATGTTCAGCACCAGCACCAGCGGCAAACCCAGCTGTCGTACTTGGGTAAACAAATAGAGATTGCGTTCGAGATTGGTGGCATCGGCAATGACCACGACGGCGTCGAGCCGCTGGGTGCCGCGGCGTCCGAGCAGCACATCGACCGAGACGAATTCATCGGGCGTGCGCGCCGACAGGCTGTAGGTCCCGGGCAGGTCGATGACGACCACTTCGCCCCGGTCGTCCCGGTAGCGGCCGAACTTTTCCTCGACCGTCACGCCGGGGTAGTTGCCGATGCGCGTCGGGATACCACACAACGCGCTGAACAGAGTGCTCTTGCCGGTGTTGGGATTGCCGACCAGGGCGACATGCACCGTGGCTGACTCGACCTGTGACCTGGTGCTGGCGACCAAAGGTCCCGTCGGCGATTGGCTCATCGTGACTGCTTATCCGTGACGCTGCTGGCGACGATCGTGACCCGCTGGGCTTCGCTCCGGCGCAAGGTCAGCCGGTAGCCGCGAACCGAGAACTCGATCGGATCACCCATCGGTGCGAAACCGACCAGGCGAACTTGTTCGCCATCGGTCAGCCCCATTTCCATCAGTCGCTGAGCCATCGCATCATCGCCGACGACATCGGCAATCACGGCCGATTGCCCTTCCGTCAGATCCGCCAAAGTCGCCATCGGCCGGTACGCTCAGTTGGTGGACACTTTTTTACAGGCCGGGCGTCGCCACCAGGATATCGAGCAGGCCGCCCAGACGCAGCGACAGCCGTTTGCCATCCAGGGCCACCACGCAGGGCGCTCCGGGTTTGAGCATGCGGACGACTGCGCCGGTGCGCAGTCCCATTTCTTGCAAGCGATGGACCAGCGAGCTGTCGCCGGAGAGTTCAACAATGCTAGCCGACTCGCCGGCTTTCAACAGATCCAGCGGCACCAGGGAATCGCAGGAGGTGGGAGCGACCATGGGACGGGAGTTCCATCAGCGGTGGGATTGAAGTGAATTGAGACTCAGTTTCAATATCGACTCTCATTTTATACTCCCTGCAGCCGCGGGAGGGAAGAGGAAGCGAAGAGTTTTCTCAATTGACGTCATCCGCCCCCGGACTTAAAGTCTCGCGCTGTTGGAAGGGGGTGGCGTGTCATGACTGGCGAAAATTTGCGGAATGTCTGGATACTGCCGACGTCGCTGCCGATACCTTGGATGTCGGTAAAAACGAACTGGACGACATCGGTGGCTGACGCTCCGCATGGCCTGCCAATTACGAGCTTTTGCTACAGAACCACACCGAACAAAACTGAATCGAAGGATCGAGCCATGAGGATGGGCTTTGTTAGTTGGAAGAAGTCGCTTACACCGCTCCTGATTGCGCTCAGTCTTTCGGCTCCCGGTTGCAAGAGTGGCTGGAAGATGCCCGGTGCGAGCATGTTCGCCTGGAATCGCCAGCCGTCGGCTGAAACGCTGGCCGGCACCTCGGCGACTCCTTCGATCGAGTCGCCCGCTTCCAAGTACACGCCCACGGCGATCGCCAGTGCGGCCGCAGGCACCAAGTCCGCCACCACATCTGCCGCCAGCACGGCGGCCGCAGGCGGAATGCCGAGCAGTTACCTGAGCGCCGCCAACGCGACGCCGGGTTCGCCTTCGACGAAGCCTTCCTACGGCGGGGCGGCTTCGGCAGCCAACGGCTATCAAACCGGCCCCTACGGCATGAGCAGCATGAGCGCCTCGGCCGGCTCGGCGCCGACGCCCGGCAGCCTGGCCAGCAGCACTTCGCCGCTGCCGGTCGGCTCGAGCACCACGGGCTATCCATCGGGCAGCTATGCCGCCGCCGGTCAATCGCCAGCCAATCATTATTCCGGCACGGCGGGTATGCCGTCAGCCGGCTTTAGCACGCCCGGCGCAGCGCCCGGCATGCCAGGCTCGCCAGCAGCGACACCTATCAATTCGTACGCGAGCAATCCGTATGCGGGGCTGCCGACTCCAGGCGCCACTGCCGGCGCGGGCTCGCAGTTCACGCCGCCAACCACCTTGGCCGCCACCCCCGTGTCGGGATCTCCGACGGGCTTGCCCACCGGTTCGCCGTCCAGTCCGATCAACAGTTACTCGATGCCGGTCGCACCTGGGCAGACAGCGTCGAGCATGCCTGCCTACACACCCGGCGCGATGCCTTCGCCAGGGGCGCACGCCAACACGACCGTCGGCTTCCCGAGCCCTTCGACCAGCCTGCCGCCCAACGGCATGCCGAGCGCTACGGCGGGAGCCATGACATCGGCCAGTGCCGGCGGCTTGGCAACTCCGAACGTTCCTCTGCCGTCGGCTCCCGGTGGCTTCACATCCCCTGGCTCTGCATCGACCGCGGCGGCCACGGGCTCTCTGCCCGGCGGCAACGTGATGCCGGCTGCCTCGACCGAGGGCTACCGTCCAGGCACGACGGCTCGCAGCACGCCTTATAACTTCGGCTCCCCCAGCGGCGCGACGGTACCGGTCAGCTCCAATCCCTATGCCGGTGGACAGACCGTGCCACTGCCGACCAGCACCAGCAGCGGCAGCGGCTCAGCTGGCGGCTACGGTAGTTTCCAACTTCCGCCGAACACGGCCACCGCTCCCACGCAGCCGGCTCAACCGACCTACCGATAGGCGAGCCACCTCAGGGCTCAGCCGGCTGCTGTGAACCCAGCGGCGCAGTGCGCTGGCCAGTTCGAAAGCTTGGCAACACATTCCGAAACCCGCCGAGTGCACACTTTTGCACTCGGCGGGTTTTTGGCGTTTAAGCGTTTCGGCACCTGTTTTGCTTCCGCTTGGCCTCAGCTTTCATCACAGGTCAACTATTCGAGGCAGCATGGGTTTTTCATGAGCGCGTATCAACAGTCGTTCTTTGCTCGGTTCGCGAAGTGGGCGGCTTGGGCGGCTGGGCATCCGGCCGCCTTTCTGCTGGCGGTTGGATCGATCGTCCTTTGGGCCGTCACTGGGCCGTTGTTCGGTTTTTCCGACACGTGGCAGCTGGTGATCAACACAAGCACGACCATCGTGACCTTTTTGATGGTCTTCCTGATTCAGAATTCGCAAAACCGCGATGGTGCCGCGGTGCAAATCAAGCTCGACGAACTGATTCGCGCCATCGAGGGAGCGAAGAACGAGTTGCTCGATCTGGAGCAAATGGACGAATGCGAACTGGATGCCCTGCGGCAGCGCTATGAAAAAATGGCTGTCGATGCCCGCAACCGCGCCGACTCGCTGCGCCACCATCGCAAGACAGCCTCGGCGACTTAGCGCCGAGCGA
>JBQCJB010000660.1:0-4681 GCA_051953155.1 Aureliella sp.
CGATCAGTTCGACGGTCAGCCGCACCGGCCGCTCGGGCGACGAGAGCACGGCCACCTCGAGCGCTCCGAGGGCGCGGCGCGCGTCCCCTTCGCTCAGCCTGGCCAGTGTCGCCAGCGCGTCGGTCTCCACCTGAACCGGAATGTTGCCAAGGCCTCGCTGGCGGTCGCTGAGGGCGCGCTGGAGCAGTTTGACTAGATCCTGTTCGTCCAGCGGCTTGAACTGGAATATCTGGCTGCGGCTGAGCAGGGCGCCGTTGATCGCAAAGAACGGATTGCTGGTCGTCGCTCCGATCAGGGTCACGATCCCCGCCTCGACATCCGGCAGCAGCGCGTCCTGCTGCGCGCGGTTGAAGCGATGGATTTCGTCAACGAACAGCAGCGGTCGCGGCTGGCCAGTGGCCACCTCGTCTCGAGCCCACGCCAGAACTTCGCGGAGTTCTTTGACGCCGCTGGTCACTGCGCTTAGTTGCTTCAGTTGGCCGCCGGTCTCGATGGCCAGCAGGTGCGCCAGCGTCGTCTTACCGGTTCCGGGAGGTCCATACAGGAGGATCGAGCCCAGGCGCCGAGCGTCGATCAGACGCCGCAGCAATTTGCCTGGCCCCAAAAAATGTTCCTGTCCGACAAACTCGCTCAGTCGTTGCGGACGCAGGCGAGCGGCCAGCGGCTGCTGCCGCTCCAGATTCTCGCTTTCCGCTTGCTCGAACAGATTCATCCCGTCGTCCTTCCGGCCGGCCAGTCCGCCGGCCGAACTCCATTTGCCGCGCCTTACTTGCCGATCGCTTTTACCAGATCGGCCGCGTCATAAATCTTCTCGAGCGCTTCGAGGACCGCCGCCACGTGAACCGCAACTGCGCGCGATTGGTCTTCAGTGTAGTTAAAGTCGCCGGTCAGGCTCTGGATGTTGCCGTCGAAGATGACGCCGACCAGTTTGCCGTCGCGATCGATCACTGGCGAACCCGAATTGCCGCCGATGATGTCGGCCGTCGAGACGAAGTTCAGCGGCGTCGAACCTTTCAGGCGATTCTTCGCCTTGTGCCAGCTCTCGGGGAGAACCCACGGGTCTTTCGCGCCGTGAGCCTGCTCGTGCTTGAAGGCGCCGGCCATCGTCGTTTGCGGCGCAATCTGCTGGCCGTCTTCTTGATAGCCCTTCACCTGTCCGAAGGCCAACCGCAGTGTGAAGGTCGCGTCGGGATAGGTCGACTCCCCTTCGGTCGCGAACTTGATCTCGGTGATTTGGGCATAGGCCTGCCGTTCGATTTCGTCGAGCTCCTCACCCATTAGCCGCAAGCGGCGGTATTCCGGTTCCAGCTGTACAGCCAGCTGGATCAAAGGATCTTGGCTGGCAGCGATTGCCTCGCGGCCACCCTCGGCCAGTTTTTTGCGCTCGGCGACGTCCATCAGTTTCGTGCCCGCGACCAGTTCGGCAGCTCGATCTCGGGGGGACTTGCCAGCCAGGATCTCCAGCACCAGCGGCGCATCGCCACCGCGCTCTTCAGCGAACCGGCTGAGTTCGTCAGCCAGTTGCGCCCGCTCGAGATCTTCATACAGCGGCGCCGGAGAAAAGAGGCTCTGCTCGAGCGAGCCGCGATTGCTCTCACGAAACTCGCGCAGGCGATCCTTGCTCTCCTTGGTGTCTTCGATGCTCATTAGCACCAGCGTTTCGGCGATGCCGTACAGGCGGCTGCGCAGCGAGCCTTCCTTGCCGAGCAGTTCGCGGCGTTGTTTCTGCACGCCGGAGATCGTGGTCCAAGCGTCGAGCACCGTCGGGTCTTTGCCTTGCCCGGCGGAAGCCCGCATCTTGGCCTCCGCCAGCCGTTTGTCGCGCATGAAGGCCGGATCTTGCAGGCCACCCAGCATGCCCATGTAGGCTTTGCGCGAGTTCTGGATGCCGAACAGGTCGTCCTGGCCACGGCGGGCTTGTTCGGGACCGCCGAGCGCATATTGCTGCAGCAGGTTTTCCTTGCGGCGCAGTAAGTCCAGCGTCTCAGGCAGCCGATAATCGCGCTGGTAAGCCAACGCGTCGGCCGTCAGGATGCGCCGCGTGCGTCCCGGATTGCCCGAGACGAACACCAGATCCCCCTCTTGCGCGCCGGCCGGATTGACGCCTAGAAAATCCTTGATCTTGGCGGGCTGGTCGTTCTCGTAAACGCGGAAGATCGTCACGTCCAGGCAATAACGCGGGTATTCAAAATTGTCGGCATCGCCGCCGAAGAAGGCCGCGCCAGCTTCCGGCGCCCACACCAGGCGCACGTCGGTGTACTGTTTGTAGCGGTACAGGTGATACCGCGCGCCGCCGTAGAGCGTGATGACGTCGCTCCGCAAACCGGTCTTCGTTTTCGAAGCTTGCTCGATCTCCGCCATGGCTGCTTGCCGCATCTTGGCCGCATCGGCCGCTGACGCGCCCGACTTGACCGCCGCTTCGACGCGTTCGGTCACGTCCTCGATCGACACCAACTGGTTCAGCTCCAGGTCTGGTGCCTTCAGTTCGTCGCTCTGGCGTTTGGCGTAGTAGCCGTCGGTGTGCAGATTCCTCTCGGGTGTCGAGAGTTTGTACAGCGTGTCGGCAGCCACGTGATGGTTGGTCAGCACCAGTCCGTCGCTGGAGATAAACGACGCCGAGCCACCCGAATTGAAACGTACGCTCGAGAGCATCACGTGTTCAGCCCACTGCGGCGTGGGCTTGAAGTCGTACTTTTGGGCAAGCTGCTTTTTGGGCAGCGCGTTGAACAGCCACATGCCTTCATCGGCAGGCAGGTTTTGCACCGGACAGATTCCCAGAGAGACGCCGAAAAAGGTTCCTAGCAGCGTGCAGGCCAGCGCGATCAAGCGTTTCATCTCAACTCCTTTTTCCTTCCCACGCGCGATTATTGCAGTAGAGAACGGATTATACTCGTTTCCCGTGTTCCGAGCGCGGGGTGTGAGTCGGTCCTTGAGACACCAGCAGGAGTGGCCGCAATGAGCTTGCCATGCACAACTTTCTGCCGCCGGTTCCACGCAGCCGCGCGGGCGCTGACGTTCCCTAGCGCTATACTTGTCCTTGGAAGCGTACTGGCCATGCATCCCCAATTTGCGTGCGCGCAAGATGCGGCTCGCCAGCCGACGCGCATCGGCACCTATGACCGCTCGCCAGGTCCCGCGCACCAATCGCGCAGCGTGACTTACGCCCAGCACGGCATGGCCGCGACCAGCGACCTGCGAGCGACGCAAGCTGCCGTCGATATTCTGCGCGAGGGTGGTTCGGCCATCGATGCCGCCATCGCCGCCAATTGCGTGCTGGGCGTCGTCGAACCGATGAGCTGCGGAATCGGCGGCGACCTGTTCTCGATCGTCTGGGATGCCAAACAGCACAAGCTGGCTGGACTGAACGCCAGCGGCCGCGCTCCGCAACTGGCGACGCTGGCGGAATTCCAAAAGCGAAACCTCGATCAGGTGCCGACCTACGGGCCGCTGTCGTGGTCGGTGCCGGGCTGCGTGGCCGGTTGGCACGACCTGCACCAGCGCTATGGCCGCTTGCCGTGGAAGAGGCTGTTCGAGCCGGCGATCGAACTGGCCGAGAACGGCTTTCCAGTTGCCTCGGTCATCGCCAGTTACTGGAAGGGGGCCGAAAAGAGCCTCCGCGAAACCGACGAGGCTCGCCAGGCGTTCTTGCTCGACGGCCAGCGGGCGCCGCGCGAAGGGGAACTGATGCGCAATCCGCGTCTGGCGGCCACGCTGCGGCGCATCGCGGAATATGGAGCTGCCGAGTTCTATCGCGGTGGCATCGCCGACGAAATCGATCGCACTAGCCAGGCTCAAGAGGGCGGACTGCTGCGCAAGGCCGATCTGATGGCGCATGCCAACCAGTGGATCGATCCGGTCTCGACCGACTACCGCGGATATCGCGTTTGGGAATTACCTCCCAACGGCCAAGGCATCTCGGTTTTGCAGATGCTGAACATGCTCGAACCGCACGATATCGGTGCGCTGGGTTGGGGTTCGCCGGAAGCCACACATCTGTTCATCGAAGCCAAGAAACTGGCCTTCGCCGATCGGGCGCGTTTCTATGCCGACATGGAGATGGCCGAGGTGCCGCTAACGCGACTGATCTCGAAAGACTATGCCGCCGAGCGCGCAAAGCTGCTGGATCCCAAGCGAGCGCTCGTCGGCGTGCCGGCAGGAGATCCGCGGCTGAAGCATAGCGACACGATTTATTTGTGCGTCGTCGACCAGGATCGCAACTGTTGCTCGTTGATCCAAAGTAATTTCCATGGCTTCGGCAGCCAACGCGTGCCGGGCCAGCTCGGGTTCGCGCTGCAGAATCGCGGGGCTCTGTTTGCGCTCGACGCGGCGCATCCGAATTGCATCGCGCCGGGCAAACGCCCGTTCCACACGATCATTCCGGCCATGGTCACCCGCGACGACCGGCCCGTGTTCGTCTTCGGCGTCATGGGAGGCGACATGCAGCCCCAAGGTCATGTGCAAGTGCTGATGAACTGGATCGACTTTGGCATGAATATCCAAATGGCGGGAGATGCGGCCCGAGTTCGACACGAGGGAAGCGCGACTCCGACCGGCCTGGCCGAAGATCCGCCCGGTGGCGAAGTCTTCGTCGAATCGGGTATCCCCGAGTCCACCGTAAAAGCTCTCGAGTCGATGGGACATACGGTCAAGACAGGTGGTAGCATGGGAGGTTACCAAGGCA
>JBQCJB010000661.1:0-4523 GCA_051953155.1 Aureliella sp.
AAGGGCGCTTGGCCGGCATGCGCAGCGTGCGGGTCGGCCAGCGAGCGGTCGTCACGCCGGCGGTCATCGACATGCTCCGCCAAGCCCAGATACAGTTGGTCCGCGGCACGGCCAGCCCTGCGGCGCCGGCCCGCGCATCATCGACCAGCCCGTCATCGACTGGCGCAGTCCAGCCAGCCGCTACCGCGCCCGCTGCGGGACGGCGCAGCAACCCATCCGCGGCGATCGCCCCGACGCTGGTGTGCGGCTCGGCGCTCTGGTTTGGCAGTCTGCATCGGCACCTATGTCCGAAACAAGCCTCTGTCGAAGAGTGCAGCGACGACCGAGCGCCGGCTCTGATCGAGCGACACTTGGCCGGCGGCGGTCGGCGAGCGGTCTGGTTGACCAGCGCCCCGTTCGCTGCAGCGGCTGCGGCCGGACGAAATTCTTCCGCTGTCGCCGTCCAATTGCCATCGCTGGCCGAACTGGCTGCGGCTCTGGATCAAGCGCAGCCTCAATTGTTGATCGTCGATGCGCCGCGGTGGACGGTGGCGGCCATCGGCAACCTGGTTCGCACGTTAGCGCGGAGCCAATAACCACACTCATGCAAATCTTCAAAGTCATCGGCAATGTCACGCTCAGTCGCTGCCACCCGGCCTTTGCCGGCGGGCGGCTCTTGGCAACCGAAGCCGTCGGTAGCAGCTGCCTGGGCGGCCCGCCGCCGACCGATCCCGACCTGACGATCGTCTGGGACGACCTGGGCGCAGGCCTCGACTCGCTGATCGCGGTCAGCGACGGCGCCGAAGCAGCCCAGCCCTTTCGCCCCGCGCTCAAGCCGGTCGACGCCTTCAACTCGGCAATCCTCGACGAAATCCATTTCGATTCCAAAACCACTCAAAGCCTGAAACTCTAGGACCGACGCATGATCAACGCGCACAAGATAAAACAAGACATTTGCGAGATTGGCCGGCGCATCTACAACAAGGGCTTCGCCGCAGCCAACGATGGCAACATCACCGTTCGCATCTCCGAAAACGAAGTGCTGTGCACGCCGACCATGCACTCCAAGGGTTTCCTCAAACCCGACGACATCTGCCTGGTCGACATGACGGGCAAGCAGTTAGCCGGCCGCAAGAAACGCAGCAGCGAAGCCCTCTTGCATCTGGAGATCTACCGCCAGCGCGCGGACATCAAATCGGTCGTGCACTGCCATCCGCCTCATGCCACCGCCTTCGCCGTGGCCCGCGAACCGATTCCTCAGTGCGTGCTGCCGGAGGTCGAGGTCTTCCTTGGCGACGTGCCGATCACGCGCTATGAAACGCCCGGCGGACAGGCATTCGCCGACACGATCCTTCCGTTTGTGCAAAAGAGCAACGTCATCATCCTGGCCAACCACGGCACAGTCAGCTTCGGCGAGGATGTCGAGCGGGCCTACTGGTGGACGGAGATCCTCGATGCGTACTGCCGCATCCTGATGCTGTCCCGACAACTGGGCACAGTGAACTATCTCAACGAACGCGAAGAGCGCGAACTGCTGGCGCTGAAAGACAAGTGGGGCTTCGCCGATCCGCGGAACACCGACGACTACAAAAATTGCGACATCTGCGCCAACGACATCTTTCGTGAGAGCTGGGAAGCCGCCGGCGTCCAGCGCAAAGCCTTCGACGCGCCGCCACCGATGGGCGGCGCCGGTAAGCAACCCGCGGCGGCTGTCGCTTCCCCGCCAGCAGCCTCGGCAGCGACTGCTGCGCCTGCGGCCAGCGGTGGCAACAGCGGCCTGGACGAAGAACGGCTGATCCAACTGATCACCGATCAGGTCATCGCTCGCCTGAAGGGCTGAACGCACGCTCGGCAGATTTTTCCCTAGAACACTCCTCTCTTCCTAGATAAAAGACAGACGCGATGAAAGTGAGCATCATTGGTGCAGGCGGACTGGTCGGTTCGTGCGCGGCCTTCGCTTTGCAATGCGGTGGCAAAGTGCGCGAGCTGGCCCTGCTGGACGTCAACGAGAACGTCGCCGCAGGTCAGGCGCTCGATTTGTTGCACGGCGGTCCCAGCACGGCGGATCAAAAAATTGTCGCCGGCTCGTACGACCAGATTCCCTCCAGTGATATCGTGTGCATCACCGCCGGCTTGCGCCGCAAGCCGGATGAAACGCGACTCGATCTGATCAATCGCAACACCGATCTGTTCGTTCAGATTCTCTCGCAGGTCAAGTCGGCAGGTCTGAAGAAATCTGCCATCGTCCTGGTCGTCAGCAACCCGGTCGACATCCTGACCTACGTTGCAGCTCAACGTCTGGGCTTGCCGGCCAGCCAGGTGATCGGGCTGGGAACTCAGCTCGATACGATTCGCTTCTGCAGTTTGATCGCCGATCATCTCAAGGCTGCCCCTACGCAGACGCGAGCCCTCATCCTGGGCGAGCACGGCGACAGCATGGTTCCCATCTGGTCGAGCGCTACGGTCGGTGGATTGCCGCTGGACAAATTCCCTGCCTGGAATCACTCGGTCGCCAACCAGATCTTCACCCGCACCAAAGGCTCGGGCGCGGAAGTGATTTCGAAGAAGGGCGGAGCGGGCTTCGCCGTCGGCATCGCCATTCGCGACGTCATCGACTCGATCGTCCTGGATCAATGCCGCGTCCTACCGGTCAGCTCGGTCCAGAACGGCTGCTATGGCATTCGCGACGTCGCTCTCTCGGTGCCGACGGTCGTCGGCCGCAGCGGGGTCATCGAACGTTACGAACTGGAACTCTGGCCCAAGGAAGTCCAAGGGCTGCGAGCCAGCGCCAGCGCGTTGCGACCGACGCAAGATGCGGTCATGAAGCGCATCGGCGGCGCCTAACAAGCTCTCACAAGCCAGCTCTCACTTGCGAGCTCTCACCGGCTAATTCTGCCCGGCCTCTCAGCCGCCGGGCCTGGCCGACAGCCGATAGTGGACGAGCGCTTTGGCATGCGCCAGCCAGAGATGCAGTTCGTTGCCGATCGGTACGAGCGCCACTCCGCAAATCGCTTCGGAGAAACGTCCGTGGTCGACCAGTTCGCCGTCGGCGCGGAAGAGGTGCAACGTCTGAGCCGGCTGAGCGACCGCCCACAACGGCTGGCCGCTGACGGGGTCGTCGGCCACGCTGGCCAAAAACACATCGGCCCCTTGGCTGAGCGGCAGCGGGGCATGCCAGAGCTGTCGCAATTGCCGGTCGAGCATGAAGACCGCCGGCTCGTCTCGCGCGATCTGCCCGCGAGCGAGCGTCGCCGATGTCTTGGTCCCCTGCCACGTGCTCCACGGGCCTGCCGCCGGGACGAATTTCAATTGGCGTTCGATCACCGGACTGAGCGCCGCTGCCGGACCGGCCGACGTGCTCGGCTCATGCACTGCGGCGCCGGATGTGGACACCGGCCGGGCCACTGTGGTTGGCTCGTCGCCAGCTTTCTTATCGACGATCACCGGTTCGATGCGACCGTCGGACAGGATGACATAGCCGCTGGCCGATGCGTCTTCCGCAGCATGCTCGAGCACCGCCACCGGTCGTCCAGGGCTCTGCCCGCCCAGTTGCTGTTGGCTTTCCGGATCGATCAGAACGGTTCGCCCGGCGTCGGTAATTGCGGCCAGGTGGCTACCTGCGGCCGTCGATAGCCAGCGGAAGTCGACCACGGCTTGGCCGCCCCCGAGCGAGACGGTCGAGGTCTTGCGCGACGCCGTATCGAGCACCAGCAGCTCTGCCGTCGCCGGGCGATGGATGGCGACCAACCGAGCCTTGTCGTCGATGGCCAGCCGCACTGGCGCCGAGCCCAGTTGGGCTTTGGAGGCTGCTGCAGAGGAGGCATCCCAGTCGAGCGAATAAACGTCTTCGCTCCTGCCTTGGCTGTCCAGCCGCGCCAGCCGGCCATTCTCGGTCAGCAGCCATAGATTGTGCAGTGCATCAGAGCTGAGCGCCAGAATCGTGGTGCCGCTCGCGTCGCGACTGAGCTGTTCGAGTTTTACCAACTGCGGGGCGTAGGGAGGTGGTTCGTTGAAGGCGCCGATCGCGCCGTCGCCGGCGCGGGCCAGCCACAACTGGGCGACATAGCGTTGCTGTTCGGCCTGGGCTTGTTGGCTCATGGTCGTGGCCAGGCTATCGCCGCGCATCAGCCGCTCGAGGATCGTCGGCAGAGCCTGGCCGAGCATCGGGTGAGCCCGCTCCTGAAAGAACTGGAGGCGGTGTTGCTGGTCCAGGACCACGATGGTCGGAGCTTCCATCACGCCCAGCACATCGCGCCCGAGAGCCTCTGTGTCGATCGCGATGGGCATGGGGACATGCCACTTTTCTTGTAGGTCGTCAAAGCTCGTCCCGGCAGGCGGCTGAGGCTCTGCCCAAATGGCCAGGGGGGCGACTTTCTTTCGTAGCTCGCCTGGCAAGCTGGCCAACGCCTGATCGATTTGCTCGACCGTGGCTTTGCACGAGGGATGGTCGGCTAGCCACACGAGCAGTTGGATTTGCCCTGCAGAGGCAGATTGGCTGGTATCGACTTCGCCCGCGCCGGACGCGGCCTTAAGACGAAACGCTG
>JBQCJB010000662.1:0-3265 GCA_051953155.1 Aureliella sp.
TTGCTGGCGATCAACGAGTGACAGAAATCAACCCAGGCCTGACGCTGCGGCGCGAGTTTTGAACTGGCGTAATGCCGGGCTTGAGATCGCAAGAACTGGTACGAAGCCCGCAGTTCATCGGCATCCGGCTCGCGCGAGAGCGCCAATCGAAAGGCCAGTTCGATGCGCGCATCGCTGTCGTCGCCGGCAGCCAGAGCTACGCGTTTCGCGAAGCCCGCCGCTCGCGTGAGGATAAACTCGGAATTGAGCAGGGCGAGCGACTGCATCGGCACCGTCGACGGCAGCCGCTCGACGCAGTTGGTAACGATCGACGGTGCGTCGAACACCGCCAGGAACGTCGGCACTTGTGTGCGGCGTTGTTGGAGATAGACCGCGCGGCGTTTGCCGCCAGCAAGTTTTTCCGGAACCAGAAACTCTCCCAAGTCGACCGGCACGGCGGCGGTCGCCGGCCCGCCCATGCTCAGATCCAGATCGCCGCTGACTGCCATCAACGCATCGTAGATCGATTCGGCATCCAAGCGACGGAGCGGCATGCGCCACAGCAACTTATTTTCGGGATCCCGCTCGGCAGCGACTGGGTTCGAGGCGCTGGATTGTCGATAAGCGGCGGAGTTTAAAATCAACCGATGCACGGCTTTGGAACTCCAGCCGGAATCGATGAATTGACCGGCTAGCCACTCCAGCAGTTCCGGGTGGGTTGGCGGTTGGCCGCTGACGCCCAAGTTGCCCGGGGTCGGCGCCAGGCCGCGTCCGAAGATGTGCTGCCAGATCCGATTGACGTGCACGCGAGCCAGCAAGGCTGCCGGCCGGCTATCAGGCTGAGTAAGCCATTTGGCAAAGGCCAGTCGGTAGCCGGTGCTCGGGCCGGCGGTCGCTCGTGCGTGGGTCGAAAAGCTGTTGTCGGGGCTGCTCAACACTTCCAGCCCCGCGGGCCTGACCTTCTCGCCGGGCGATAGGAAATCGCCTTGCTCGAGGATGAACACGTCAGGAGGCGTGGCCGAAACATCTTTGACGATCGCGATCTTGTCCGGCATCGACGGCAGGGAATCGGTGGCGCGGCCGCTGCCCTTCGAAGACGTGGCGGAGCTTTCCGAATTCGGCATCATGACGTAGCGTTCGGTGGGCACGACCCAGTTCTTCGTGTCGAACGCCGGAGCCAGAACGGCTTGTAGAGCGTAGTAGTCGCGCTGTGTCACCGGTTCGAATTTATGGTCATGGCACCGCGCGCACTGGAGCGTCAATCCAAACAGCGCCGAGCCGAATATCTCGACTGTCGCGTCGAGCACGGCATGGCGATCGCGCAGGACCTCGACCTCGTTGCCGTTGCTGTCAGCCGTGCCATCCTGGGCGTTGCGTAAAAAGTGTGTCGCTTCCAACAGTTCGATCGACTCGGCCGTGGGCTCGCCAGCCGGGCTGAATTTGGCCAGCTGGTCACCAGCTAGTTGCTCGCGAATGAAGCGATCGAAAGGTTTGTCATTATTTATCGAACGAATGACGTAATCGCGGTAGCGATAGGCGAGCGGCCTTTCGGTGTCGGAGTCGAAATAGCCGTTGGAGTCGGCGTAGCCGGCGATGTCCAGCCAATGTTTGCCCCACCGCTCGCCGTAGTGGAGCGAGGCCAGGTAGCGTTCGACCATGCGTTCGTACGCGTCGGGTTCGGAATCCGACAGAAAAATCGCCAGCTCCTCGAGCGTCGGGGGCAAGCCCGTCAGGTCAAAACTGACCCGCCGGATCAGCGTGGCTCGGTCGGCCTCGGGATTGAACGTCAGCCCCTTCGATTGAAGACCCGCCAGCAGAAAGCGGTCACAATCCGTACGGCAGTTGGCCTCCTGTTCCACGCGTGGAACATCACCAGCGTTCAAACGCCGAAAAGACCAGTGCTCGGGTTCTGACAAGTTGATATCACGATCCGCCGAAGTTTGGCGGTCCGCCGCTGCGTTCAAGCCATCCGCCGGGCTCTGTTCCGCCGCGGCCAGCGACGCACAATTCCAAGGTCGCGAGACCAGTAAGGGGGCGGCGATCACGATTGAGCAAGCGATAACGGACCAATTACGCGCGATCATGAACTCCGAGTATCCAGTTGCGTTTTTGCGATTGCCGAATTGTGGCGATTTTCTAACGTTACTGCGTCGTCACTGCGATGCGCGGCGGAGCAACGTTGAGTCCGTCGGCTGGGGCGCGCCAGGCGGCATCGCACCGGTCGAACTGCGAGTCCAAACCCCGTCGCTGGGTCGATGTTCCGCACTAAAATCTGAGAATCACAATTCGCTAATTCTTGAATCAGCATGCTTTAATTGATTGTTGGAATTCAGCTCGCCGGCTCGCCCCCCGCAACGCTTCCACCACGATTTCAGAGCGTTAAAATTGCAAGCGGTTTATGTGTGACCTGTCGGCCGTCGAGAGGAAGATGATGCGTGGCTTGATCTGGGGGGCTGTGTTGCTGGGCATAGCAGGTTGCAGCCCGGGCGGCAGCGCTGCCTCGCGAATCTCAGAGAAAGGCAAGCTGCACGGCGGCTGGATGAGCGGCGTCAGCGTCGACTTGCAGTATGCCGATGTGAACGTTGCTCTGCTGAAAGATGTCGCCTCGGTCGGACACTTGAAGACGCTGGTGCTAAACGATACCCAGGTCAACGACGTGTCGCTCGGAGAACTCGAGAAGTGCACGGCCCTGGAGGAACTGGGCCTGAGCCAGACTCAAGTCACCGATCTGGGATTGCAAAAACTCTCGCGCATGACGGCCCTGCGAAGCCTGAGGCTGGGCAACACCTATGTCACCGACAGCGGCCTGGCGGTGGTCTCCAAGTTTGTGGCGCTGCGGTCGCTCTCGCTGACCGACACCGAAATTTCCGACCGCGGCCTGAAGAGCCTCACCCCCTTGGTCCAGCTCGAGGAACTATCGCTCAGCGGTACTCTGGTCACCGACGCCGGCCTGGCGGCCCTGGGGCCGCTGACCCGGCTCGAGAAGCTGAACCTCCGCAACACTCAGCTCAGCGGCGAAGGGCTCGCCGCCCTCGAGCCGCTTCCGTCGCTGAAGGTGCTGAGCCTCGGTTACGCGCCGGTCAGCGACGCTGCCTGCGAAACGCTCGCGCGGTTGCCGGCTCTGGAAGACCTCGATTTGGCGTTCACCAACGTGACCGATCGCGGTCTGAAGACGCTCAGCCGAGCAGCCAAACTGCGGCGGCTGAACCTGCACGGCTCCGCCATCACGGACGCGGGGTTGGCCGTCCTTCCCGAGTTCGCCGCCCTGACGCGCATCAACCTGGGC
>JBQCJB010000663.1:0-2177 GCA_051953155.1 Aureliella sp.
CCTCACTGGGGACGCGCCTCGGGCAAAACGGCTTGGCAAGCCCGTCGTAGGAACTCTTCGTACTCCCACTTACCGCTGCCGCCGGTCTGGCGGGCAACGACCAGGTCGAGGCTCGGCACGAAAGCGATCAACTGGCCACCACTGCCAGGCTTGAAGCGGGCATCGGCAGGAATGTCGCGGCTCGCCGCTCCGCCCAAGCGGCCCGGCAGTTCCCAACCGTGCGAGAACGATTGGGCCTCGCGCTGGAAAGTCTTGATGCCCGTGACCGAATGCGTCGGAGCTGCCGACTCGCGGACAAACCATTCGGGAATCACTTGCCGCTGGCCCCAGCGTCCGCCGCGCAGCATGCACCAACCGATGCGCGCCATCTCGCGCGCAGGCAGACCGATGGCATGCGAAGGATGACGGCCATGGCGCTCGTCGCCGTCGATGGACTCGAACCACCACTTTTCCACTCCCAGCGGCTGGAGCAAATGCTCGATGCAAAACTGGTCGTAAGGTCGTCCGGTCACATTTTCGCAAACCAGCGATGCATGGTAGAAGGCATGCGTGCTGTAATCGAGGTCGCTGCCGGGATCGAAGGCCAGCTGCTGATTTTTCGCCTCGCCGGTGTGGCCCAGGATCAGTTCCCACGGCCCGCGATTGGGCACACCTGTCGACTCCGGCGTAATTCCCGACGTGTGATTGCACAGTTGCTGGACGGTGATTTGTGCTTTCCGCGGATCGCTCAACGGCTGAGCCCAGGGAATGAAGTCGAACGCCTTGTCGCTGAAAGACATTTTTCGAGGTGTCTGGCCGCGCTGGCTCGCATCGGAAGCGATCGCCAACACAGTTGCGCAAATCGCCTTCGCGCACGATTTGATGTTGCGCGTATCGGTGCTGGCGCTATTGCCACGCTCGACCTGGAGAACGATCGCCCCGTTACGGATCACGACGGCGGCGAAAGGTCGATTGTCCGAGTCGAGTAGCCACTGCCGCAGCTGCTCCAGTTTTGCTGGATCCATCTGGGCTTGGCTGCGGACTTGTTCGGGACTCGAGAGCACCGGCCAACCCCCTTGCGACTCCGGCGAAGGATAGTTGTCAGCAGCCGCGGCGGCGGCTGATCTTGGCGTTAGCCCCAACAGGCACGCACCGAATCCCGCGACGCGGGCCAGGCAAGTTCGGCGCGGCATCGATGGCTTGTCGATCATGACGCAGTCCCACTAAAGATGCTGTGAAGCCCAAAAACTCCCTCGGCGGATCGGCCGGCCGCTGCGCAGCCAGTGGGTCTCGCCTTGCTGGTTTGCGCGAGGCGTTTGCATCATAATGCCAGACCCAGCCGTAACCGCACCGCGGCGGTGCGACCGCTATCCTCACCTTTTTGCTCATGCCGCTCAACCATGCTCACGCGCCCAATCTGGTGGCTGACCATCGCCTTGTGTTTGTTCGGCCAGCGCTGCCCCTTGCCAGCCGCCGACGGTACGCCAGCCGCCGTCGGTAAACGCCTGAACGTCTTGTTGATCATGTCCGACGATTTGACGGCGGGCGCGTTGTCGTGTTACGGCAACACGATTTCGCACACGCCCAATATCGATCGACTAGCGGCGACCGGCGTCCGGTTCACTCGCGCGTTCTGCAATGGCACGTACTGTGGCCCGTCGCGAGCGTCGCTTCTGTCTGGATATTATCCGCACGCCACCGGTGTGCTCGGCTACACCAGTCCTCGTCCGGCGATCGGCTCCCGCGCGACCTGGCCGCAGCACTTCAAAAACGCCGGCTATTATTCGGCTCGGGTTAGCAAGATCTATCACATGGGCGTTCCCGGAGGCATCGAAGAAGGTGGCGATGGGGCTGACGACCCCGCTTCCTGGACTGAGAAATTCAATAGCCCCGGTCCCGAATGGAAGGCTGCCGGCGAGGGCGAGACCCTGGAAAATAATCCCGACGGAAAGAAGCCAGTCGTCGGCGGCAACACGTTCGTTGTCGTCGAAGCCGATGGAGATGACCTGGTCCATTCCGATGGCAAGACGGCTCAGAAAGCGGTCGATTTGCTCGAGCAACATGCCGACAAGCCCTTTTTTCTCGCCGTCGGCTTCGTGCGACCGCATGTGCCGTTCGTCGCCCCTCGCCCATACTTTCACGCCTTTCACCCGTTCGGCAAACTGCCGCTGCCGGAGAAACGCGCCGGCGACTGGGAC
>JBQCJB010000664.1:0-6652 GCA_051953155.1 Aureliella sp.
GTAACGTCTGTTCCAGAATTCTTTGTCATACATCTCGCTTCTCCTGCTCTGCGCGTTCAGCTTCTATGCATGTGGAGCTTCAAGCACTCCTGCTGCCGCTTCGCAACCGGGCTCTCTGTCTCTTCGGCATTCTGGTCCGCCTATTTGACGTCGTCTATTGCGGGCAGCAGCGCCTCGCGCGAAATTCTGGCCGACAGCGATTGATGCACGACCCGGTACGATTGGCCGCACCTGGTTGACGAGACCGGCGGCAAACTTTCGAAATTCGTCCCTGCTCGGATCATCCGCGCAGCGATTGAATCGCGATGTTCGCAAGTTGGGACTGGCGCTGCGACGCCCGAGAGCAAATAAGCACGTAGTCATAAGTCGTCGCGACTTGGCGTCAGCCATGGTATTATCGAACCATCGATTATTGATTCACCCAACCGACAGTGCGTGGCTATGTCTGCATCGCCTCAACCTCATCGCGATCCTTTGGCTGCATTGCGAATCGACCGCTCGACGCCGCCGCCCAGGCGCGGCGGCAGTTGGGTGCGGCGTTTTGTGTGGCTGGCCGGACTGCTGGGGCTGGGGGCCGCAGCCTACGTCGGAGTTGCGGCCACGGGGATTCTCGGCGATCAGACGCTCTGGCTGGGCGATTGGCTGGCGGTGCCCGATGCGCTCAAGTCGCGTCCGGAAGTGCGACTGGTGCGGGCCAGCGTCGAGAGAGGTCGCTCGGCCGACGCGACCGTCGTGGCCACCGGATATCTTGAATCTCGCCGTCAAGCAAAAATCGGTGCCCGCGCCCCGGGGCGAATCGAAGTGGTCAACGTGGAAGAAGGCAGCCGCGTAAAGAAGGACGATATTCTCGCCGTTCTGGAACACGCCGATCTGGACGCATCGCTGGCCGCAACCGCTGCCAGCCTGTCGCGCGCCCAAGCCGCCCACGCCGAGCAGCGCATCCTGATTGCGCAGAACAAGCGGGAGTTCGAACGCATGAGGACATTGCGTCAGTCCAACGGCATATCGCAATCGGAATACGACCAAGCGAACTTTCAATACGAGAGCGCCGTGGCCCGGTTGGAATCGTTGGCTGCGGATATTCAGTTGGCCGAAGCCCGGCTGAGAGAAGCGGAACAGTTGAAAGAAAACATGTTCATCCGCGCACCGTTCGACGGCACGGTTATTTCCAAAGACGCAGAAGTCGGCGAATCCATCTTGCCTGGCGGTATGGGCGAAGCCTCGGGGCGCGGTTCTGCCGTGACGATCGCGGACCTGGAGCACTTGGAGGTCGATTGCGATGTCAAAGAAGACTACATCAGTCGCGTGACGGCTGACCAAGGTGCCGAAGTCGCCGTCGACGCGGTGCCTGGCAAACGCTACCACGGGGTCGTTCGCAAAATCATCCCGATGGGCGACCGCGCCCGCGCGACGATCAAAGTGAAGGTTGCGATCACCGACGTCGATGAGCGACTGTTTCCCGAAATGAGCGCCACGGTATACTTTCTGCCTGCCCAGACTGCCGATGCGGTCGTCACCGAAGAGCCGCGCATGTTTTGCGCTGCCGAGGCGGTGGTCGAAGATGCCCAAGGCAAACTGGTGTGGATTGTTGACAAGGCCGCTCACGCACAGCCCAAACGCGTGACGGTGGGGAGCACCAAGGATGGACGTGTGGAAATCCTGAGCGGCCTGGAGGGTGACGAGCGGATCATAGCCAAGCCCAGCGAACTGCGCGCCGGTCAGGCCGTCAAAGTCATCGAGTGAACTTCGTCCGGTCACTCCTAATAGCTTATCGGTTTTCATCTCGTCTCGAGGAGTGCGTGTTTTGTCCGCTGCAGCTGAGAAGGAAGTCGTCGTTTCGGTTCGCGACCTGGTCAAGGAGTTCCGCCGTGAACAGATCAGCATTCCGGTGTTGATGGGAATCAACCTGGAGCTTTACCAAGGCGATTACATGTCGCTGATGGGGCCGTCGGGCTCGGGTAAATCGACGCTGCTGAATCTGATCGCGGGTCTGGATAAACCGACGCAAGGCAAGGTCGTCGTTTGCGGCCAGGATCTGGGCGCGACGTCCGAAGGCGAGCTGGCCAAGTGGCGGTCGCGGCACATTGGCTTTATCTTCCAGCTCTACAACCTGATTCCGGTGCTTACGGCCTACGAGAATGTCGAATTGCCGCTGACGCTGACGCACTTGACTCGGCGGCAACGCGACGAGCATGTTAAAGCGGCCCTCAGCGTCGTCGGTTTGGAAGATCGCATGGATCACTATCCACGACAGTTGTCCGGTGGTCAGGAGCAGCGGGTTTCGATCGCGCGGGCCATTGCGACCGATCCCACGCTGATCGTCGCTGACGAACCGACCGGGGATTTGGACGCCAAATCCGGAGGCGAGATCCTCGAACTGATGCGTCGCTTGAACGAAGAGTTTCACAAGACAATCATCATGGTTACGCACGATCCGAATGCCGCTGCGCGCTCCAAGCGCCAGCTGCATTTGGAAAAAGGGCTATTGGTCAGCGACACGGCAGCCCATCTGCACGGAGCCAG
The DNA here is from genome assembly GCA_051953155.1 of Aureliella sp. GTDB lineage: Bacteria > Planctomycetota > Planctomycetia > Pirellulales > Pirellulaceae > Aureliella. Next base: position 2,524 of record JBQCJB010000664.1, read on the forward strand.
CGCATGAAAGCCTTTAACTACATCTGGCGCAACATCACGCGCAACAAGCTCAGGTCGATATTGACGATCCTATCGATCGGGTTCAGCCTGGCACTGATGACGGTTCTGTACGGTTATATCGTCATGCAAGGTCAGTGGGGCATCCAATCGGCTCAGTACCACCGCATCGTCGTGATGAGCAGCCAAGGCTTCGCAGGCATGCTGCCCATCGCCTACGTCGACCGCGTGCGCACGGTAAGCGGCGTCAAGGACGCGGTCCCCTATTCGTGGTTTGGCGGTGATTACAAAGACCAGAAGATGCCCTTTGCGCAGTTTGCCACCGATCCCAAGCATGCTTTCAACGTTTGGGACGAACTGGCAATCGATCCCGAGCAATTGGCCGCCTGGCAGGCAGATCGCCGAGGCTGCGTCGCGGACCGCCGGCTGGCGGAACGATTTGGTTGGCAGATCGGCGAGCGCATTCCCCTGAGAGGAACCTTCCGGCCAATGAATCTGGAACTCACGCTGCGCGGCACGTTTCTCGGTCCGATGAACACCGACATGCTCTGGTTTGATTGGGAGTACCTGGACGAACTGACGCGGGAAAAGGCCAGCAACGCTTCGGGCAACGCCGGCACGATCTGGGCTAAGACAGTCGATGCCGACATGGCGACCGTCTCCAAAGTCATCGACGACAAGTTTTCCAGTTCCGAGAACCCGACGCGCACACAAACAGAAGCCGCTTTCGCGCAGATTTTCACCGACATGCTCGGAGATATCCAAGCCTACATTCGCTACATCGGCATGGCGGTCGTCGTCTCCCTGCTATTGGTCGCGGGCAATGCCATGGCGATGTCGATGCGCGAGCGGACCACCGAGATCGCGGTCCTCAAAGCTATCGGCTTTTCCAAAGCCCGCGTGTTGTGGATGATCGTTGGCGAGTCGGTCGCCATCGCCACGCTGGGTGGACTATTGGGTGTGGCCATAGGCTGCGGATTGCTGGAAGGGCTGCACCACCTCTCAGTGCAGATGATTCCTATATCGATCATGGACATGCTCGGCGTGTGGATACTCTTGCTGATCCTGACGGCCGCGGCCATCGGATTTGTCAGCGGCATGGTGCCGGCTATCCGAGCTGCTCAGCTATCGGTCATTGATGGTCTGCGTCGCGTCGTCTGAGCCGTCACTTCCGCGCTGGAGAAACGCAGAAAACGTCGTTGCAAGCGCAGGGGCGCCCCTTCCCCAAGATTCAAGAACTGCTTGTAGAGTTAGGCCGCTTTGAATGATCCCGATCAAGTACAACGTTCGCAATCTGCGCGTGCGCTGGATGACTACCTTGATGACCGTGCTGGCGACGGCCCTGGTCGTGTCCGCCACGGTGCTTGCATTTGGACTATCCGACGGCCTGGAATACGCCCTGCGGATTACTGGCGACCCGTTGGACGTTATCGTACTTCGGCAGGGCAGCGATAGTGAGACTGGCAGCACAGTGGACGCCCAAGTGGCCCGCGAGATTGCCAGTCTGCCCGAGATCGCCAAAGATGCTCAGGGCAATCCGCTCTGCTCCAAAGAGTTCGTCACGATTCTGATCAAGCCCCGACGCGGCTCTGGCGGCAATGTGAACCTGATCGTGCGCGGCCTCGAACCGGCCGGGCGAGCCCTCCGTCCCGACTTCAAGATCGTCGAAGGCCGCGACATTAAACCGGGACTCAACGAAGTCATCACCAGCCGTGCGATGGCCCGGCGCTTTGAGAATCTCGGACTGAACGAAAAATTCGAAATCAACAAAGTATTGTTTACCGTGGTCGGCTATTTCGAAGCCGGCGGGAGTTCAGCCGAATCGGAAGTTTGGACGGCTCTGGACGACTTGACCGGCGCCCGGCGTACGCCAGGTGCGATCTCGATCGTCAACCTGCGTTGTCCCGACGAGACGAGCAAAGCGCGTTTGATCGCTACGATCAAGGATGACGAACGCTTCAAACTGAAAGCGGTAGACGAAACGGCCTTCTTCGAAGAGCAGACATCGGCGGCTATCCTGCTCAAATCGGTCGGGGTGATCATCGGTGCATTTCTTACCTTCGGCGCCATGTTCGCAGCGGCGAATACTATGTATGCAGCCGTCGCCAACCGAGCTCGCGAGATCGGTACGCTCCGCGCCATCGGCTTCAGTCGCTTCAGTATCCTGAGCTCGTTCATGATCGAATCAGTGCTGCTGTGTTTGTTGGGTGGCATCCTCGGCTGCCTCGCCACGCTGCCGCTCAATGGGCTATCGGCCGGCACTTCAAACTTTGCAACCTTTAGTGAAATTACTTTCGCATTTCGATTCGGACCGTGGATATTCGTGCGCGGCGTGGCCATGGCCCTGGCCATGGGCTTGCTCGGCGGACTTTTTCCAGCCATCCGAGCCGTGCGGCTGCGCGTCGTCGACGCGCTGCGTCAGGCCGCGTGATTAAGTGCGCATTTTGGCTGTCGCGCCCCGTGTCCCCGACTCGAGCTGGCAGTTCAGTTCTGGCTCTGCGCAAAGCGTTTTTGGATAAAGTCGAGTAGTTTCTCGGTGACGTTCACGCCTTTGGATTCTGCGGTATGGATGTAGACGTTTTCAATGCCGAGTGAGTCCATCTTCGACTTCAGCTGTTTGCCAAAATTGGGATGATGGATGCCCGCGCCAGGACGGCTGTCGGCTGGCAGCTGTCCGTCCGCCTCGCTGTAAACCATGAACAGAGCGGGATCGTCGGCCGTTAAATGCGTAATCGCCGCCGACTCGTCGTACAGTCGCTGCATCTCAAGCGTTGGATTCAAGGCCGCTTCTTTGCTCGGCAGACCATACACGGTCAACAAAGACGGATGTTCCCAGGCCCGGCCGCCGACCAGCTCTTTGATCTTGATGGGATCATACGTCCCCTGGCCGCCGAAGGTGCCGATCGCTTGAATCCTGGTGGACTGGCGCAGAACTGGATCAGCACTCTTGGTATCCGCCAGGTCGTCATGAAAACCAATCCACATGGAGATACCTGCTCCTGCCGAACCGCCGACACATGCAAACCGATCGGGGTCGATATTCCACTGGCTGGCTTGACTGCGAAGAAACTGGACCGCCCGAGCGCCGTCCTGTTGTGGGGCTGGAAAAATCACATCGTGGCCGTCGACGAAGCGATAGTTGATCGAAGCGACGCTGATACCCCGTTCATACGCCCCTCGCACCAAATTCGGGTCTACCCCTTTCTTGTCGCCGGCAACAAAGCCGCCACCGTGGATAAAGACGATGACGGGCGTCGGCCTGTCCGATTTCGCTGCATAGAAGTCGAGTACGTTTCGAGCGTGCTGTCCATAGGCCACGTCCGATTTCGTCGGCGTGACCGCCAGCGCAGCCGCGCGATAGGCTCTAACTTCCGGCTGCGTAAGAACGCCATCGCCGTTGGCATCAGCCTTAGGAAACTGTTTCAACAACTGCTTCAGATTGTCATTAGTCGCCGGCGCCTGCGCTTGGGCGCGCTCATTCGCGGCACAGGCAAGACAGAGCACGAGAGCTAGAACACCAGCGCGGCAATGGAAGGTGAGCATGGCATTTCTCTTCTGGTGGTAAGGGGCTGACGTTAGGCACGCATAGATCGAAGTTCGCGGTTAAAAAGGCTGTGGTTCCGATTCAAGCACAATTTGGTGCGATGCGACAGGCCGTGATGTGCCTCGCGTTTGATGCACTAGTCGACGGTTCGCATCGCTTCCATGATCACAGTGCCCGATTGCGGAACAGCGCCGTGGTAGTCTTCGCCCAAGAAAGCCGCGAGCGTCGAGGCGATCTGGCTCTGTGTCACACGGGCGCACTCCGCTCGCTCTCCAAGCGGAGGCGTGTCAGGTCCGAGAAAGGCCATCCAAATGTTTTCAGCTCCTTCGATCTTCTGCCCGTGGTTCTTCCAGTCCACCAGCCCCGAACCGCGTCCATGGTCTGTCGAGATGATGAACGTAGTCTTGTCGCGATACTGCTCCATGGACTGCATCGTCTCCCAAAGTCGCTCAATGTACCGGTCAACGGCATGGGCGGAAGTCAGCAGGTTGTCGTAGCGTCCAGCGTGCCCCCACGCGTCCGTTTCGAGAAGACCGATGAACATCACCCGCGGCATATGCCTCAAGAGATGTTCGCGCGCCGCCTGGT
>JBQCJB010000665.1:0-2912 GCA_051953155.1 Aureliella sp.
AACACGCTAACGCTGATCGACGGCAGGCGGATGGTCGTGCACCCGCTTACGCAGTCAATCGATGATGCGCCCACCTCGTTCTACAACGTGAATGCAATCCCCTCATCGGCGATTTCGCGGGTCGAGGTGCTCCGTGACGGCGCTTCGGCGCTTTATGGCGCCGACGCGACCGCAGGCGCCGTGAACTTCGTGACCTTTACGGATTTTGAGGGGCTCAATCTCTCGACGCGCTACGGTTTTGCTGAAGATACCAACTTTGACGAGTTCAGCGCCAACGCCCGATGTGGCTTGAAGTTGAACGGCGGTGCGACCCGGATCAATGTTGCGGCGACCTATTATCACCGCAGTCCAACGTTCTATCGCGAGTTGGACGACTGGTACAGAACACTCGACGATCGCCCGTTTCTTCCGGCCAACTGGGCAGGCGACACCCAGTTCGATAACCGATCGACGATCGGTCCCTATGGAAGATTTACGGCGGGGCGCCTTAATACCAACGGCACATTCACGCCCGTGCAGGTCAAGCGCGGTACGACCGCAGTCACCAGCGCCGCAGGGCTCTTCTATGCTGCGCCTGGCACCAATGGTGCCGAAATCCGTTCTGGGTCCCAGCCGAGAGACCTGCGATACGATTTTATCGGCGACGAGATCGTGTCGCCAAAATCGTCACGCTGGAACGCCAGCATCAACCTCAATCAAGAACTCGGCGATAATGTCGAGCTGTTCGCCGGATTCAGCTATTATAATTCGACGAGCGTCACTCAGCGTGCCGCTGGACCGTTCGACCGTTCGCTTGCTCTGATCATCATCCCAGCGAACAACTATTATAATCCCTTCGGCCCGGTTGGCAGCCCCAATCGGCTGCCGGGCATCAATGCCCCGGCAGGGGGACTCGATGTGGTTGTGGAAGGGTACCGCCCCCTGGAAATGGGCCCGCGAATTATCCGGGTAGACCAGGATACCTATCGCGGGATCGTCGGCATCCGGGCGAACCTCGGCAACTGGAAGATCGACAGCGCGCTCCTGTATTCCGAAGCACATGTGGTCGATGAGGAGTTCAACAGGGTTTCGAAGACGTTGCTTCAAAGCCAGGCTCTCCTGACGACTCCCGACGCGTTCAACTTTTTCGGCGGACCAAATGCCAATAGCGAGGCGGTGCTGAGCAAAGTCCGGATCAGCGGCGTCAGGGCCGGGAAGTCCACGTTGGCGATGGCTGACTTCAAACTGTCCAACAAGGAGCTGTTCCGCCTCCCTGCGGGCAACGTCGGACTGGCGACTGGCGCCGAGTTCCGTCGAGAGACCATTCTGGACGACAACGATCCGCGGCTCGACGGCACGATCACATTTGCCAATGGCGCCATCCCGGACCAAAGCGATGTGGTTGGAGTGAGCGCCGTGTCCGATTTCAAGGGCCGGCGGGACGTCGCATCGGCATATGTGGAGATGGTCGCGCCGCTGGTGTCGGACGACATGAACGTGCCGCTCGTTCACCGGCTGGAATTGCAACTTGCCGGACGGTTCGAACACGGCAGCGATTTCGGCAATGTGGTGACGCCCAAAATCGCGGCTGAATGGTCGGTTACGCCATGGCTCCATTTCCGTGGTGGGTATGGCCGGGGATTTCGTGCGCCAAACCTCGCTCAAATCAACCAGGGAACGATCACCGTCCGGGCGCAGGGCGACGAAGATTTCTATCGTAGCGACGTGACGGCGACTGCCGCCGACATCGGCGACACGTATCGTACCTCGATCAGGCAAGGAAATCCGAACCTGAAGCCCGAAAAGTCGGAGACGTTCTATGGCGGCACGCAGATCGACTTCAACAGCAAGCTAGGACGGGTCCGCTTCGGCGTCGATTATTTCCGCTATCGGCAAACCAATCTGATCAGCACGTTCGGCGTTGAAGAACAGCTGGCCCTGGACTTCCAACTAAGGCGAACCGGGTCGAGCAATCCCAATGTCATTCGCGCGGCTCCGACGGCGGAAGACATCGCCGCTTTCGCTGCCTACAATGCGGCCAATCCATCGAGACAGCGAACCGCCGCAGGCGAGGTTCTGGCCGTCCTGGACCAGTACACCAACCTCGATCCACGGACGGTCGAAGGCTTCGATTTCAGCTTCAATTACCGCAGCCCCGAAACCAGGTTTGGGACGTTCGAATTGGATGCATCGGCAACCTATACGAAGAAATTCGAGCTACTGAAAAACAGTCTGGAGCCGCTTTTGTCCGATCCCGAACTGGCCGGCAGTTTCGCGTCGGTTCAGTCCAACCGGCTCGGCTTGAATGGCCTTCCGAAATGGCGAGCGACCGGAACCCTGAATTGGTCGCTCGACCGGTACAGCGCCGGGGTCACGGTTCGCTATGTGGGGCCGGTCCAAGACACTTCGGCTACAAACGACACGACTGGAGAGTTCTGGCCTGTCGAGAGCTGGACAACCGTCAATCTTCGGGTCGGGGTCAAACTCGGACAGAAGGGGACTGGTCTCTGGGGGACGCAGCTGAGTGCAGGCGTCAACAATCTCTTCGACAAAAACCCGCCGCGCGCGGACGAGTCAGGTGGATTTTTTGGCTCCCTGCACAATGCGCAGGGCCGGGTGTTCTACGCTTCCATCGAAAAGAACTTCTAGAGCTGACCCGGCCCCCGCAGGGGCCGATTAAACCAAACTGTGACCGTCTGAAACGGGCGCCTTCCACGCGCACGAGAGGTGAAACTTGTCCAGCGAAATCAATGTAGCCGATCATGCCGCTGCCGGGCCGGCATCCCGAGGAGGCATGTGGAAGGCCGTCATCGTGGCGCTTCTTCTCGGGATCCTGTTCGGCACCGTGGCTGAAGAATTGATCCCGAGCGGCTACCACCATGACATCGCGACCGTGTTGCAGACGGTGACCGATCTGTTCTTGCGATTGATCA
>JBQCJB010000666.1:0-6704 GCA_051953155.1 Aureliella sp.
GTTTGCTGGTCGTCGACACGGGAGGCTGGTACAACCTGTGCTGCCCGAGTTCGGGTGTCGATCAATCGATCGCTCCTGGCGGCATCTATCGGCTCACGAGCGCAACGACTCGGCAGAGCCGGCCGGCCGAACAACGCCGCGATTGGAATGTTTTGACGGCCGAGGAAGCCTCGCAACTGGTCCAAGATTCTCAGCAAGCTCTCAGCGACAGGCAGCAAGCCCTTTGGCAACTCTGCCGCCTGAACAACACTCAGTCGCACGCCGGGCTGATCGCCGCGTTGAAATCGCCCGAACCGGCGCTGCGGCACATCGCTGCCCACTCGATTTCGGTCCAGCGCGTCGCCGACTCGGCCACGGCGCTTCAGCAAGCGTTGTCCGGCGAGAAAGACCCGCAGGTCCTGCGGGCTCTTGCCGAAGCGATCGGCCGCTTGGGAACGACCGAAGCGATTCCCGCGCTGCTAGAGGCCTTGGCCAAGGTCTCCGACGACCGAATGCTGGAGCACTCACTGCTGTACGCTATGATGGAACTGGACCATCCCGAAAGCCTGGTCAACAGTCTGCAGTCGACGAAACCTGAGCAGCGGCGGGCTGCGATGATCGTGATCGACCAGTCCGGTCGCAGCGACCTGCTCAGCCCGAGCGAAGTCCTCAAGGGGCTGTCATCCCCGCATGCAGGGCTGCGGCAGACGGCGGTCGATATTCTCACGCGCCACCCTGACTGGGCTGCCGAGCATCGGCAGACGTTCATTGACGGCTGGCGCAAGGCACTGACGGATGCGGAACTGCGTCCGAGTTTCGCCGCGGTGCTGGCGGCCTGGGGAGAGTCACCGGAGATTGCCCAAGCGTTTGGCAAGCAGCTGGCTTCGATCGCTTCCCAAACACCCGCCGAGCACGCCTTGCTGATCGAATCGCTCTCCGGGTTTCAAAACCGCGTGCTGCCCCACGCGTGGACGCCTGGCTTGTTGGCATTGCTAAAGAATGGCGACGCCGCTGCGCGGGCGAGCCTGGCTGAGTGGCTGGCTGGAATGAAGATCGAGGCGGCTGATGCGCCGAGCCTCCGTGAGGCGATTCTCGCGCAGGTAACTCAAGAGAAGGACGTGGCGACTCAATTGCATTGGCTCGCCGCACTGCCCGCCGGCAGCCAGCTACCCGACAGCGATTTGGAAGAGCTGGTTGTCGGTGGACTGCTGGGAGAGAAAGGCGCAGCCAGCGTCGCCGCGGCGGCCCAAGCCCTCGACCGTGTCGTGCTCAGCCACACGGCTGCCCAGCGGCTGATTGCCGGTCTGGATCGGGTCGCCCCGCTGCAATTGATGCCGGCTATCAGCAGCCTCAGCGCTCTGAAGCAAGATGATCTCGATGCGCAGTTGCTCGAGCGTCTGGAAACGTTGCCGGCGGCGCGGACACTTCCGCTGGAACAGGTGACCTCGCTCTACCGCAACCGCAGCCAGTCGCTGCGAACCACTGCCAAGCAAGTCGTCGAGACGCTCGGCAAGCCTCCAGCGGACGTCGAAGCCAAACTCGACGCGCTCCTGGGTCAGTTGAAGTCGGGCGACGCGGCCCGAGGTTTCCAAGTCTTTCGCAGCACCAAAGCCGCCTGCAGCGCATGCCATCGCATCGGCTACGTGGGAGGTCAGGTGGGACCGGAGCTGACGCACATCGGCAGAACGCGAACTCGCCGAGCCTTGCTCGAGGCCATCTTCTTTCCCAGCGCGCGGCTGGAGCAGAGCTACACGCCGCTACGCGTGCTGACGGCCGACGGACAGGTGCTCAATGGCCTGGTCGCGCGCGACAGCGGCGACTCGCTGGAACTGATCACCGGCCCCAACCAACGGGTGACGATCGCCCGCGAGGACATTGAACAGAGTTTGCCCAGCCCGGTATCCATCATGCCGGCGGGACTCGAACAGCAACTGTCGCTGGAGGAACTAGCCGACCTGTTGACGTTGCTCGAATCGACCAAGTAGCAAGGGTGCGTTTGGCTGGCTCTCCGCCTGGCTACGGCCCTTCGGCACAGCCTCACCGGCTGGGCCAAATGCGCTGATTACAGGTGCGCTGATTAGAGGTGGTCGCGATTTGCGATGCGACTACACTAGTAGGGCTGTCAAATAGAACCGTTTGCGCAGGTCAGGTGATCTGCGCCCTTGCAGAATCAAGCTTGTTTAGGGTGGTCCGAATGCTGCGCGTATCGGCAATTGGTTGTTCGCTGGCTGTGATGATCTTGGCTGCTGCGTCAGCCGGCCTGGCGGACGATACACAAAAATCATCGGCGGATGTTGTCGGCTTTTCCAAGACCAAGCCCGCCGAGGGCCCAGCGGTGCCTGTCGAAGGCGGTTTCCTGGTGCCCTACAAGCAGACCATTCCCGGCAGCCATGTCTCCTTCGAAATGATTCCGGTCCCGGGCGGAGTCTTCACGCTGGGCAGCCCCGACGACGCGGAGCACCATGCCAAGGACGAAGGCCCGCAGGTCAAGGTCGCGGTCGAGCCGATGTGGGTCGGCAAGTGCGAAGTCTCTTGGGCCGAATACAAACTGTTCATGTCGATGTACCGCCTGTTCAAGAAGTTTGAGCAGGAGAAGATCCGCAAGGTGGATGCAGCCACGCTGCCGCTGTCCCTGACGGCGCCGACCGAGCTGTACGAACCGACCTTCACCTACGAATACGGCGAGGCGCCTGAGATGCCGGCCGTGACGATCACGCAGTACGCGGCCAAGCAGTACACGAAATGGCTCAGCGGCCTGACGACCTTTCAGTACCGCCTGCCGACCGAGGCAGAATGGGAACATGCGTGCCGCGCGGGCACGACGACCGCTTACAGCTTCGGCGACGACCCGGCCAAACTCGGCGATTACGCCTGGTACGCTGAAAACTCCGAAGAGAAACTGCACGCGGTGGGCGTCAAGAAACCCAATCCCTGGGGACTGCACGATATGCACGGCGGCGTGATGGAGTGGGTCGTCGATGGTTACACGCCCGACGGATACAAGGCTCTGGCCGACAAGCCGTCGCCGGTACCGTTTACCGATGCGATTCAGTGGCCCAAGGAAGAGAGCAACCGCATTGTTCGCGGCGGCGGTTGGGAAGACGACGCGCCGGCGCTGCGCAGCGCGGCTCGCTTCCCGTCTAATGAAGAGGAATGGAAGACGACCGATCCGAACATCCCCAAGAGCCCCTGGTGGTACACCGACGATCCGGCTCGCGCAGTCGGCTTCCGCGTTGTCCGCTCCTATCGACCGCTCAATCCAAAGTTGATCGAGAAATTCTATGAAATCGACAACGACGATACTCAGCTGTCGGTCGACATTCGTTTGGAAGAAGGTCGCGGCGTCCGCGGATACAGCGACCCGAGCCTGGCCGAGGAAATCGAAAAGATGCGAGACGAGTGAAGATTGCCATGCAGGATGACGCCAATCAGGACGAAGGGCGATCGCCCCAAACGCGAGATTCACTCAGTGGTGCCGGGCTGGCCGACGTTGACCAATTGACCTGGGGACGGCTGCGCGATTGGGCGGAACTGGTTCGACTTCCCAACGTGTTTACCGTCCTGTCCGATACGCTGGCTGCCGCGATTCTCGTCAGCGGTGGCCAGTTGCCGTGGGCCGCGCTGGTGCTGCTGATCGTGGCATCGACGTTGGTGTATTGGGGCGGCATGATTCTCAACGACGTGGTCGATCTGGAGAGCGACCGACTTTCGCGCGGGCATCGCCCGCTGGTGCGCGGCAGTATTTCACCGGTGGTGGCTGGACATATCGGCAACGGCATGTTGCTGACTGCGCCGATCATCGTGCTACTGGCAACCAATCTCGATCGCCATCAACCGCTTTGGATGGGCGCCGCCTTTCTGCTTGCCATGGCCTTGTCGCTGTGCGTGCGTGTCTACGACTCGGCGCTCAAGAGCACGCCGGCAGGGCCGCTGGTGATGGGGCTATGTCGAGCGCTGAACATTCTGATGGTCGGCGCGGCCATGTTGACGGTCAGCCCGGTTGAATCGGGCCTGCCTAGATCGCTCCTGATCATGTCCGCCGGCATTGGCGTCTACATCGTCGGCATTACGGTCTTTGCCCGTCGGGAAGAAGGGGAAAGCCAGCCGGTGGGGCTGTCGTTGGGACTGATTCTAGAAGTGGCCGGTTTGGCGTTGATCGCGGCCATGCCCTGGCTGAGCGGCCAAGAGGAGAGCGCCCGCTGGCAGTTGGAATCGTGGCGAGCCTATCCGATCCTGGTCGGCTTGATCGGTCTGACCGTGGTCAATCGAGGCATCCTGGCGCTGAACCATCCGGTGCCGCGCAAGGTACAACTGGCCGTCAAACATGCTATTCTCACCATCATCCTGCTCGACGCAGCGGTGGCGGCGGTCAGCGCTGGCCCGTGGTTCGGCGGCGGCATCGCGCTGCTGCTCTTGCCGGCTATGTTCGTCGGCATGCGCTTCCGCTCGACCTGAGGCGGCTGGCGAAAAAGAACAGACCGTCTGCCTTCAACGGCGCAACAACGGTGGCGATGCGCATATGTATTTGGGCTATTGCGTTTACGGCCTGGTCGATCACTATCTGCCCGACGCGCTGGCCGCGTTGGCCGAAATCGGATATACCGGCGCCATCTTGCCGCTGGGCGGCCGCCTGAACCCGCATAGCATGTCAACCGCGCTGTGCCAACTATTGGCCGACGACATCGAGGCCGCCTTCCGCTCGACCGGACTGCGCATCGTCTTGGAAGCCAACTCGCCGTTCCTGCTCTCGGCCCGCGAGCCCCGCGGCTTGGAATTGCTGGGGTCGACCGAGGGCCAGTGGAAGGTGGTGCGCGAGACCATCGAATGGTCGCTGGCTTTGTCGCGGCGTTTGGGTGGCAATCCGATCATTTTGCGCAGCGGTGCCGCGCTCGAGCACAACACCGCCGAAGCAACCCTCGACGAACTGGCCAACCGGCTAGAACAACTGGTGCCGCGAATGGACGAACTGGATGTCGACCTGGCGCTGCAGCCGGCCGAAGAGCACTTCATCCATAATGTCGTCGGTTTCCAGCGGCTTTTGCAGTGGTTCGATTCCCCGCGACTGAAGTTGGCCGTCGACACGGCGACCATGTTCCGGCAGATCGAGTTCCCGCTCTTTTCAGCCCTCGGGCCCGTTCGCGAGCGGCTGGCCTACGTCACCTTCCGCGATCCAGCCGTCAAATCTCCGGCTGGCGACTGGATCGGGCAGGGAACCGTCAGTTGCGAAGCAGTCGTCGAATGCCTCAAGGAACTCGCCTATCGCGGCGGGCTGTTCATCCATTCTTGGCCCGCCGATCACCAAGCCCTCGAGACGGCTCGCGCCGCCTATCAAAAGATTCACTCTGCGATCGAGTGATCAATCCGTGCAGCTCGCGCTAACGCACTACCGCGCGCCGCCCGCTTCCAGCTGCGCGACCCGCTGCTGGGCTTCGGCGGTCGCCTGCTGCATGACGTCGGCGATCGCTACGGGAACGCCACCTTTTTCTTTGGAGACTTGGGCGGCTTGCATAAATGCGAACAGCTCGATCGTTTCTTGATTGGAAACCGGCGCCTCGCCACCGGCGAAGAATTCTGCAATCTTGTCGACCAGCGGTTTGTAGCCTTCGTACTTGCCAGTCATCTCGACGGTCTTCTGACCGAACACGACCAGGCCGTAATCCCCTTTGCCGTCGCGCAGACCGCGGAACGAACCGACGCGGCCACCTTTCCAAACGCCGACGACCATGTCGGTGCCCGGCGTGCTGACGCGCGTAACCTGCTGGCAACCTTCACCCATGGCGGTGTACAGAATCTCGACGCCGTGCACGCCATACCAGAAGAGATCCGGATGCGTCTTTTCCAGCGAGCAAGGACTCCAGGCTGCGGCGCCGCGGATGCTGCTTTTCAGTGCTTCGTCGGTCCGCCAGCGATAAATGCTGGGGCTGAACCGCAGCGAGGAACTGCTGAACCAACGAGCCTTGTACTTCTTGGCCAAGAGATCGATCGTGATGGCGTCGGCCAGACTGCCGGCCAAAGGCTTGTCGATGAACAGCGGCTTGCCTGCGCGGATCACCGGTAGTGCTTGAGCGAGATGCGGTCGCCCATCGACGCTCTCCAAGAGCACCGCGTCGACCTTGCCGACCAGTTCTTCGACCGAGCCGACGATTTCGACGCCCAGTTGCTTCAGATCATTGGTGTAGCCTTCGACGCGAGTCCGACTGGCATCGATGTCCGGGCTGCCTCCAGGGAAAGCCGCCACCAAACGCATGCCAGCGTATTCCGAGGCGTTCTTCGGATCGTTGAACAGTTTGGCAAAGGCGGGAGCATGGGACGTGTCGAGCCCGATCATGCCCAGCCGAATCGCTTTCGGCTTGGCCTCCGGCTGTTTGCCTTCCTGGGCTTGGGCGACGGGCACGGCACCTGCCAAACAAGTTAGCCCCGCGAGAATCGTCAGACACACATTCGACAAATCAATGTAACGCCGCAACATCGGTCAGTCCTCTGGTGAGATTTTTTCAAAGGTGAGACAAAGACAGGAGGGATCAGCGCGACTTGGGGGCCGGCCAACTGAGTTTTTCATGCAGGAACGCGAAGGTGCCTTGGCCATGAACCATGTGAGGCCCGGCAAACCATTCGATGCGCACTTCGTCAGGCAAGCCGAGCTTGGCGGCGTACGTATGCCGCACCTTGGCGAATTCGAGCCCTACGCGCTCATCCGGCGCGACGCCGTCGAAGTGCCCACGCTC